>PWQB01000698.1 GCA_003556955.1 Nostocaceae cyanobacterium CSSed10_463m | reverse complement strand
GGCAGGGGGGAAAGAAACTTACTCAAAACTTTCTCCACTCAAAACTTTCTCCACTCAAAACTTTCCCCACTCAGCACTCAGCACTCAGCACTCAGCACTTTCCCCACTCAGCACTCAGCACTTTCCCCACTCAGAATAGGCACGATGGCAATAGAAGCTTAAGTAAACTGTTACATTTATATGTAATAGAGATTTTTGAGAAATTTATTATGAGCAACTCGCCAACAGAACCCAAACCCAGCTACGTGAAACTGGCCATGCGAAATATGGTGCGGAAGGGAGGCACTTCCATAAAACATTTTGCACTGACTACTATCGGACTTTTAGCTGTTTTTGTGGGTCTTGCTTACCTAACTCACTAACAACAAAGCAACATCACAAGCTGTGAGGAGAGTTTAAAACTGGTGCAAGTTGAACTAGATGTGCAGGATTTGTTTGATGAATCTTCCCCAATAGAAGCTATAGATTTGGGGGATAACAATTGTCGAATTGCTACGGAAACTTGGGAAAAGTGGTTTAATTGCTGGCTGGAAACTCTACACCCGCATCTGCCGCCAGCAGTAGGTTATGAAATAGGACTGCGTTTGACAGATGACGCGGAAATTCAGTCATTGAATGCTCAATATCGCCAACAAAATAAACCCACAGATGTTTTGTCATTTGCGGCTTTAGAGGTAGATTTTCCTCAAAGTCCGGAAATGCTGGATGCACCTTTGTATCTAGGTGATATTGTGATTTCAGTAAATACAGCCCAACGTCAAGCTCAACAGCAAGGTCATAGTTTGTCAACTGAGTTAGCTTGGTTAAGCGCTCACGGGTTGCTGCATCTATTGGGTTGGGATCATCCAGATGAAGAGCAGTTGATGCAAATGCTGAAACAGCAAGTAATCTTACTGAAGTCAATTGGTATTGATATCGACATAGAATATTAAAGATTCTTGATGTCTGTCAGTGTTTATAATACTTCTGTAGAAAAATACTTCCAACTTGATTGCATCTTAAAAAAAGGTAAAATCAGTGAGATTATTTTGTATTTACTTTATTGTTCTATTTTCAAGCTTATGTCCCCACAAGTTTCCCCTCCATCAAGCCCAAACTGTCTACCAACGCTAGTCACTAAGGAACGGGAACTGTCCTGGCGAGTTGCTTCTAATTTATTTATTAGCTTTAAATACGCCTGGGCTGGAATTAGTTACAGTTTTCATACTCAACGTAATTTTCGTATCCACCTGAGTGTTTGTGCCTTAGCGATCGCTTTAAGCATTTTCTTACATTTACAAGCAGTAGAAATTGCTGTGATTGCGATCACCAGTGGTTTAGTGTTGGCATTGGAATTACTAAATACAGCAATTGAATCTCTGGTAGACTTAACAGTTAAGCAGACTTATCATGAGTTGGCGAAAATTGCCAAAGATTGCGCTGCTGGTGCTGTGCTGGTTTCCGCCTTAGTAGCTTTACTGGTTGCGGGTACACTCTTGTTACCGCCTCTAGTGATTTTAATTATGTCAAATTTCTAGGTTTGCTTGTTCTGTGGAGAATGATGGCATTGGCTCCTCATTCGGAACAACAGTTTGAATCACCGTGACTTTAGTCCGGTGAGAGTCAAAAGTGGACATAGTTTGTTAATGTCTTCTTGATTCGACTTCAAGCAGGACATTTATTGATATGTCTAGTTATTTGCGATAATTAATAACTATAAATAGTATGGGAGATATAACCCAGGAGTTATAAGCTTTGATTATAGTTATCGATAATTATGATAGTTTTACATATAATTTGGTGCAGTATTTAGGAGAACTAGCAGCAGAGTTCCCTGTAGCATCAGACATTAAAGTTTTTCGCAACGACAAAATTACAGTAGACGAAATTCAAGCATTAAATCCGGCACTTGTAGTCATTTCTCCTGGGCCTGGTCGTCCAGAAAACGCTGGCATTTCCCAAGATTTGATTAAACAACTCGGTCACAACTTACCAATTTTAGGTGTCTGTTTGGGGCATCAAAGCATTGGTCAAGTATTTGGTGGTAAAATCGTTTCGGCCACAGACTTGATGCATGGTAAAACTTCTCAAGTGTCTCACACTGGAGTCGGTGTTTTCCAGGGGTTAGAAAACCCGATGGTGGCAACCAGATATCATAGTCTAGTTATTGACCGTGACACCTGTCCAGAAGTCTTAGAAATTACTGCTTGGGTAGAAGATGGCACCATTATGGGCGTGCGACACCGGAACTATCCTCACATTCAAGGAGTCCAGTTTCATCCAGAGAGTGTTTTAACATCTTCAGGAAAGCAGTTATTACGCAACTTTCTGCAACAATTAGAGTCGAGAGATTAATTAATTCATGAAACGACGAGAGTTGATGGGCTATGCTGGGGCGGGTTTAGTCACAGCGCTGGTTACTAATTTGGGTTCCCACCTGAAAGCTGACGCGCAATCTAGCGGTTTATCAGTTCAGTGGTTGGGTCATACTTGCTTTTTATTTACTGGTGGCGGAGTGAGGATTCTTGTCAATCCATTTCACACAGTCGGCTGTACTGCTGGCTATCGTCCACCAAAAGTTACAGCAGATTTAGTTCTCATTAGCAGTCAGTTATTAGATGAAGGTTTTGTAGACGGACTACCAGGAAACCCCAAGTTAGTATTTGCGCCTGGTGCTTACGAGTTTCAAGGTATAAGATTACAGGG
>PWQB01000558.1 GCA_003556955.1 Nostocaceae cyanobacterium CSSed10_463m | reverse complement strand
GATGATTGCTTACACTTGGCCAAATGTCAAAACTAAAGGTCATGCACAAGCTGTGTTAAGTAAGTTAGAGGAATTGAATAAATAAGTATAATTAGAGCAGCCGACAGCGTTATGATCAAGGTAGATATTTCCACTATTCGCCAATTGTCACAAACATGGTTCAAGTTATCCCATCGCAAAATGTTGGACTCGCCTATTTAGAAGAAAGATTCGGTCTACAACAGACTGAAGATGAGATTTTTTTTCCAGAATGGTGGGAGAATTTACCAGAAATTACAGATTTAGAAAAACAAGATTTAGACAAAATAAAATCTCATTTTTTACGTTTAGCAAAATATCCTCCTTTATCCGAAGAAACTGTAAAATTAGTTGTTTTATCACCTTTGCTAAATCTGGCTGGTTTTTATGACGAACCTTTCTTTATCAGAAGTGAACAATCAATTGAAATTTCGGCGGAGGATAAGGTAGAAATTATTCGAGGCAGAATTGACGTTCTAGTAATTCAACAACAGTTCTGGTTATTGGTAATTGAATCTAAAAAGGCTATTTTTTCTCTTTTAGAAGCTATACCCCAAGCACTGACTTATATGTTGGCTAATCCTTATCCAGAAAAAGCTGTATTTGGATGTGTAACAAATGGAGAAGATTTTCAATTTATCAAATTAATCAAGCAAGATAAACCTGAGTATGCTTTGTCTGATAAATTCACTTTGTCCAGGCGAGAAAATGAATTGTATAGAGTTCTGAGTATTTTAAAAAAGCTGAGTAAAATTTTGAGTTAATTTATGTCTATTCGTCCTATATATCTTGATGGTCAAGCTACTACTCCTGTAGATGAACGGGTATTAGCAGCTATGATTCCCTATTTTACAGAACATTTTGGTAATCCTGCTAGTGTTAGTCATGTTTACGGTTGGGAAGGAGAAGCTGCTGTTAAACAAGCACGGGAAATTTTAGCCGCAGCTATTAACGCCACACCGGAAGAAATTGTATTTACCAGTGGTGCAACTGAGGCGAATAATTTAGCTATTAAAGGTGTAGCAGAAGCTTATTTTTCTCAAGGTCAGCATATTATTACTGTAGCCACAGAACATAGTGCAGTGCTTGACCCTTGTAATTATTTAAAATCTCTGGGATTTGATGTTACTGTTCTCCCGGTGCAACCAGATGGTATTCTGGATTTAAATGAGTTAGAAAAGGCTTTGCGTCCGGAAACAATTTTGGTCTCTGTGATGGCTGCTAATAATGAAATTGGTGTTTTACAGCCATTAGCAGAAATTGGCGAAATTTGCCGTTCAAGGAATATCATTTTTCATACAGATGCTGCCCAAGCTATTGGTAAAATTCCTTTAGATGTGCAGGAAATGAAAGTTGATTTAATGTCTTTAACTGCACATAAAGTATATGGTCCCAAGGGTATCGGCGCTTTATATGTTCGCAGACGTAACCCTAGAGTGAAACTCGCACCTCAACAACATGGGGGAGGACATGAACGGGGAATGCGTTCGGGTACTTTATATACTCCCCAAATTGTCGGTTTTGCGAAAGCTGTAGAAATCGCTTTAGCAGCACAAGGAACAGAAAATCAACGTTTGCGGGAATTGAGAGAAAGATTATGGAAACAGCTTTCTCAGTTGTCTGGGGTTCACTTGAATGGACATCCTACCCAACGACTAGCGGGAAATTTAAATATTAGTGTTGAGGGAGTCGATGGGGCGGCGTTATTGTTAGGTTTACAATCAGTAATGGCGGTTTCTTCTGGTTCTGCTTGTTCTTCCACTCATACAGCACCTTCTCATGTGCTGACTGCTTTGGGACATTCGGAAAAATTAGCTTATGCTTCGGTACGCTTTGGTATTGGTAGATTTAATACTGCTGAGGAAATAGATACAGTAGCACAGCAGGTAATTTCTACTGTGCAAAGTTTACGCTCTGTGACTCAATAACCTGATGACCACAAAAAAAATATATATAATTAAGCGTAAATTAATACATAATATTATCGATGCAGACTCAAAAACCCTCAGTCAGTCTCATTCAAGCGACCTCCTACGAAAGCGAGGCTTTAAGGACATCATTAATTACCCTACTAGAACCATTAGGCGGTATCTCTGCCTTTGTCAAGCCTGGTGATAGAGTATTACTGAAACCCAATCTGCTCACAGGTGCGCGTCCCACAAAAGAATGTACAACTCGCCGAGAACTGGTTTACGAAGTCGCCCAGATGGTCATAGAAGCAGGTGGTAGGCCATTTTTAGGCGATAGTCCCGCTTTTGGTATCGCCAAAGGGGTCGCAGAAGCTAATGGCTATTTACCGCTTTTAGAAGAATTGCATATACCTATCGTTGAATTTCAGGGTAAGCGTTACCAAACTGTTAACGAAGACTTTAATCATTTGCGACTCTGCAAAGAAGCGATGGAAGCAGATGTGGTAATTAACTTACCTAAAGTTAAATCACATATACAATTAACTTTAACAATGGGGGTAAAAAATCTCTTTGGTTGCGTTCCTGGTAAAATGAAAGCTTGGTGGCACATGGAAGCGGGGAAAGATGCTAACAGATTTGGTGAAATGTTAGTAGAAACTGCCAGGGCAATTAATCCCAACTTAACTATTTTAGATGGCATTATCGGTCATGAAGGTAATGGACCGAGTGGTGGAGAACCTCGTAATTTAGGAATTTT
>PWQB01000286.1 GCA_003556955.1 Nostocaceae cyanobacterium CSSed10_463m | reverse complement strand
TTCACTATTCCCTGTTCCCTGTTCCCTGTTCCCTTAAAACCATAATGATGATGTCCTAACCAATATGTCCGCAGCTATATTACAACTGAGGTAAAATTTCCGGTAACAAATGACCTGGAACCTTAGATAAAGCTAGATTTTGTCCCAGTATTCCCAATTCATCGTGGAAAGTACGAATTGTCTTCATCATATACGCGAAACTGGTTTGATAATCATCTGATTCTTGACTAAATCCATTTAAAGCTTGCAAATGATTATTTAATGCTGCTTCTAGGTGTTTTGAAATATCAGTTTTGTCACCATTAAAAGAACTATCTGTGACTAGCTGATAATGAGCTAAACCCAAATTATTATGAGTAGTATACAAATCAAAACTTAAAGGTGTACCACTAAGTGAGTGCGCCAAAGCAGTAGCTTCTTCATAAGCCTCAATAGACAATTGTAAAAACTTTTGTCGTGACTCTGGAGTTGTTTGAGATAAATTAGCTAAATGCCAATAGGCAGTACCTAAATTATTTTGGGTAGCAGCACAAGCACTAGGTACATTAACGGGAGTGCGATATTTTAAAGCTTCTAGGTAAACATCAACCGCTAGTTGCAGATTTTTTTCTGGTTCTTCGTCGTATTGTGCCAAATTCCAGTAGGCAGTACCAATATTATTTTGAATCATCCCATATTTCAATGGTTCCTCTTGGGGGTGGTAGTGAACCAATGCCTTACTGTATGATGCGATCGCTTTTTGCAAATGCACCACTGGTTGATTATACTGCCCTAAATGCCAGTAAGCAGTGCCTAAATTATTTTCACAAGCAGCATACTTTAATGGTTCTATCTCGGCTGTACGATATTGCAGAGCTTCGCTGTAAGCTAATACTGCTTTTTGCCAATTTTCCAACGGGTTAGCAAAACGAGCTAAATCACCATAAGCTGTACCGAGATTATTTTGTACTCTGGCATAAGTATCTGATTGCTCTGTAGGAGATATCAGATTTAAAGCCAAATGATAAAATTCAATTCCCTGCTCTATGTAAGCTTTTCCATCCCCTGAGTTATGGGGAGGACGGTGTAGCATCCAATAAAGTGTACCCAAGTCATTTAAAATATCTGGCAGTTGCGGTGATGTTTCATCGTAGGTAGCCGCTTCTTGATAAACCTGAATGGCCACCATCAAATTTTCTAAACTTGACTTTCCCTGTTCAATACGTAGGCGATATAAATTTCCTAACCGATGATACGCTGCTGCTAATACCTCTCCAGAGGCTTGTTGTGAATGTAGTTCTTCAATCTCTAAGAGAATTTGCTCTACTTGCTGGTTATGCTCTCCATCTTCATCCGTGGTTGTGTTGAGCATGGGGATAATTAGCTCAGTTAACTCTTTGCTAATATGAGATAACGACAATTGCGATCGGCTATGATCTGGACGGGATTTAGCAGTGTTTCTTTGTAGCTGCTTTGTCGTATTTAATAATTCCGCAGTTAAAGCGAAAGCTTCTTGTTTTTGCTCCCCATGATCCGTTGCTGATTCCGCCGGAAAGTCAAAGTCATCCCCAAATTTTAGACCGTGAGCGCTAGAAGCTTGAAGTTCTGCTTCTAGGACTGATTCATCAATTACAGGTTGCTCAATATTTTCTAAATCCAGACTTCTAGAACTAGAAGAGCGTTCTGGATAACCTGGTTTTTGTGTTGTTGGTGTCGGTTCCCCCGCAAACACAAACACACCAGTCCGACAACGCCAAAATTGTGGTGCTGATTGCTCAATAGCAGATAACCAAGGACGCGATACCCACAACAGCACGCTTGATTCTAAAGACTGACTAGACTTTGGACTAGAAAAATATTGCTCACTTAAGCGCAAATAGTGTAAAAATAAACGCTGTATTGCTACTGGTTGTTTAGTTAACTGTTCCACACCGACAATCTGAAATATCGGTATAGGCATGGATTTGCCAGATGTATTTTTTGATGCACCAACAATTGGGGGTGGATAATTAGCCAGCCATTGATTTATCTGTTCAATGGGATTAGGATCACTTAAATTTAACCTCAATGTCACCAATCGCGGATAAGCGGGAGTGCTATTTTCATAACTGTTTACTGGTTTATATAGCACTTGCCCGACGGGATAAGCTAAAGTAGAATGCAAACGAGCCGCTACTTGATTTCGTAGGTGTAAATTATCGCTAACTGCTAAATAAAATTGTCGTCTTAAACCAAGACTTAGGGCAAGTTTTAGACGATGATATACTTGGCGATTCCAAGTAAAATTATTGGGGTGTTTAGTATCATTCACGCTCATGGCGGCTAAGAAGCCCAAACATCGTATGTATAAATTTGACAGAGTGCATAACAGCAGACACAAACAAATCAAGTTTTTTTGATTTTGTCAGACATAAAGTATTTATTTATACTTATACTCTATATATAATTCTAACAAAAAATTAAAAAACAAGGCTCCTGATCGTATAGAAACCTTGAAAATCAAGATATAATTTTTTAAATTTTATTAAAAATTGAGATGCTCAACTGACACCAGAAACAGAGAAGGCAACAACAATTAAACCAGCGACTAACAATACAGCAGCGAGTCCTAAGAAAATATAGTTACGTTTTTCCTTGTTGGTCGGAGGTTCTGCTTGATAAACCTTTGGTTCACGAGCAAAATTGTTTAAAAGACCGCCTTCTTCGTTTGTA
>PWQB01000687.1 GCA_003556955.1 Nostocaceae cyanobacterium CSSed10_463m | reverse complement strand
GGATCTCAAGTCAGTATATCGAAAATTACAAGAACGTCGCCGCTAAGGAGGCAGGGGGGCAGGGTGCAGGGGGCAGGGGGGAAAAGACGGTAACTTCCCAATGACCAATGACTAATGTTTTTGTAATTCTTATCATTACTTAAAATTTTCCTCACTGATTCCACAGGGTTTCCACAGGGATTTTAGTAGTTTTCCACAGATGTTCTACGAGCTAATAGGCCGTTGCCGTTTTACTGGGGATTGTTGATTCAGGAGATCCAGGAGTCCATGTCACTGAGTTTTTATTAAGTTGAGTAACAAAAATATGGCTGTAATCCTGATTATTGCGTCAAGTTTTGTTTTTTATACCACCGGATTTAACATTTCGCAGCATTGACAAACCCACCCCCTCTTGGCGCACAATGATGCGACTAGCTTTTATAGTCTGTTGAACCATTGACACCAAAAATCACCTCAACTGCTGGTGTAGATTGTCAGGTAAAGGCAAGACTATGTAAGGCAAATTCCGCATCACTGCAAGCAACTTGTCTCTCCTGATTGACCTCAGAGAAGGAAAAACTCATGAACGCAACAGTTAGCATCTTTACAGAAATTCCCGAAACACTACATGAATCCCTAGCCAATTACTTAGAAGCACACCCTGATTGGGATCAAAATCGAGTCCTGACGGCTGCCTTGTCTCTGTTTTTACTTCAAAATGGCGAGAGCGATCGCCGCGCTGCCCGTGTATATTTAGAAACATTGTTTCATAACTGTTAAATTTACAGCGATTTTCAGCTAAATGAACCACATTTTTATATCTCACGCAAAGGCGCAAAGGCGCAAAGGAACAAAGAAATACAGATATCAGCGTGTGGTCTAAATACATGAAAACTGCTGTAAGGTGGTGTGAAGGGTTCCCCACACCCTCACCCCTTTGATCATGACTTTTGACAGTTTAAAACCGTCCCTGCTTGGCAAGAACGGCTGAGAAAATTTGTTAATGAATCAATTTAGGAAATAGACAATCAGTAATATTTGTACATATTTGAACAGAAATTAGCTTAAAGTTTAAAACCCCAGGATTTATCCTTGGGGAGCCTTAAATTTTGTTACTTAACAAAGTTTATTCGTGCTGATCTACTTAGTTAACTAATCAGGCGTTACTTTTGAACCTCACATAACTAGAGACTAGACGCTCAAGACTGGCTTTCCAACTGCGGGGAGTTAGTGGGACATTCAAACTTATACCCTACGCCACGTACAGTTTGAATGAGTGCTGGTTGACTAGCATCAATCTCAATCTTCTTCCGAATTTGACCGATGTGTACATCTACAACCCGTTGGTCGCCAACATATTCATAATCCCAGACCTCTTGAATCAATTCCGCACGTCGCCAGACTCTACCCGGATGGCTAGCTAAAAAATGCAACAAGTCAAATTCTAGAGCAGTTAAGGGTATTGCTTGATTATTCAGCGAGACTTCCCGACGTGCTGGATCAATCATTAACTTTTCAAAGACTAGACGTTTTTGTTCAGCGGTAGTCACAATTCGCTGTCGTCTCAAAATTGCCGCTACTCTAACTTCTAACTCTCCCAGTCCAAATGGCTTGGTGAGATAGTCATCAGCGCCTTTAGAAAAACCGCGAATTTTGTCGGCTTCGTCGGTGCGGCTAGTCAACATCAACACAAACACGCCATTACGACTTTGCATTTCCTGGCAGAGATTGAACCCAATCATATCTGGTAAATTTACATCTAAAATCACCAAATCCGGGTTAAATTGCTCAAATAGGGCTAAGGCTGTTTTACCATCCTCAGCGGCCTCTACCTGATAGGTCTGCTTAATCAAAAAGCGTTGGATTAAATTTCTGACCGCAGGGTCATCATCAACTACAAGAATCTTGGCGGGAGCCATGACCATCACTTTGCACAAAAGTTCCTAAGATTAACAGCAAGTAGAATTGCGTAAAAATGCAGTTTCTACTTTCGGGGTTATGTAAAACTCTACAGGCGTAACGAATGCATTTCCTGATTATCCAAAATAATAGTGTAATCAAAATTGTGGCAAATGAAAGTCAAAAAACTTTGCTAGTCACACATATACTTAAGTAGAGGTATTATAATTATCAACTTTCAAGGGTGCTAGACAGATATTTGCCACATTTACCACATCAATGCGCTTACCGAGTAGAGTTGATTCCCCTAATTTAGTGGAAATTTAAAACTTTTTAATTTTAAATCCATATTGAGATACATACCACAACCTATTAATGAGGTTAATTGCTGCAAATTCCCCCAACATACTCTAATTTGAGAACAGTTGAACCTAAAAATGGGATTTTTGGGCAAAAAAAATGCCAATTAGGCATTTATAGGTGGCTTTAGCCAGTGCAAACCTCACAGTTCATGAGCATGAGGTATACACGGAGTGATGCGAATATGTTAAAGTTGATTTAGTTGACAATTTACAGTCAATCCCACTCAGCCATGCTAATATCCTGGTAGGGCATATAAATGGATTGATACTTTGGTTGAAATCAAGACAAAACCTCAAGGTGTTTTTCCTCAAGTAAAAAACTGCCGCTGACTAAGGCTAAAGAAAGTAGAAACTCCCATGAGCGATCAAAATCCCTACGAAAAACTTGGGGTATCAGAAGATGCTAGCTTCGATGAAATTCAGGATGCTCGTAATCGCCAATTGGAGCAAT
>PWQB01000552.1 GCA_003556955.1 Nostocaceae cyanobacterium CSSed10_463m | reverse complement strand
CTCCTGTAATAGAGAAGCCGGAAGACGTAGCCAATGCTATTTGGGATGCAGTCAAGCATCAAAAGTCAGATGTGATGGTTGGTTCTGCTAATGTTTCTCAGGGTTTATATCGTTTATTTCCTGGTGTGATGAAGTGGGTTTCTCGGCAAACTTTGAAAAATCAAGATAATTAATTTTAGCGAAAGCATCCCAATTTGGTAAAAATATAGAAGACCGATGCAAAAGACCTATTAAAACCTCTTTCCTTGGCGTTCTTTGCGTCTTGGCGGTTCGTTTTCCATTCCTCTCTCAGTCAAAATTCCACAAATAGATTAAACTTGCAATATTTAGGATGCTCCCATTTTTTCCTAAATTTATTAGCATTTTTTCAAATTCTTGTGGTTGAGTAATAAGCTAAAGATTAAGCGATTTATTTTGGAATAGTTATGAACAATCAACCAAAATCTCTTGTAAATGAGTTAGAACAAGTTTATAGTCAGGATATTCAGACAATAACCCGTTTGTTAGCTCAAATAACAAACCGTAATCCAGATGAGATTAAACCACACTTGGATACCATGCTTAAGATGTTAGTACAACCACAGGGTGAGCGTCTTTTCTATGAAACTGCAACCCCTCAAGAGTGGGTAACAGCATTTCAAGAGTGGGTAGAAAGCCATCGAGAACTTAACCTTCCAACACTTTCAGATGCAGCCATTAGCCGAGAAAGTATTTATGGAGAGCGAGGTTAAGTGCTGTATTTTGTAGATACTAAGTATTATCGTGATTCACACTCGCGTTTAGTGATATGGTGACGATAGCGAAACATCGCTTCTAATTGGGCTTTCACTAGCCAACCACTGACAAATTCCACTGTATCTCCCCCAGGCATAGAGAAGGAAATTGCATCAGTTAACTTGGTTTTACCATTTTCTGGGGCGAATTCATGGCGATGTATCCAAGACTCAAAAGGCCCAGATATCTGTTCGTCAATAAACAGGCGATTTTTTTCACATTCGGTGTGTCGCGCTAACCAAGTTAAAGGTAATGGCCCTAAAAACAAACGAAATTCAGTGATAGCGCCCGCTTCTAGTCCGCCTTCACGACGAATTACTTGCACCGGTTGCCAAGGTGGGTTGAGTAGTTTCAAAATGTCTGGTCTTTCGTGGAATTTCCACACTACTTCGAGTGGCGCATTAATGACTGAGGAATGTTGAAATTGCAGCATGGAAAGAAAAAACGTAAATTTAGCTTTCGCAGTCAGTTGAAATCTCTATCTCTAGGGTATCTTCATCAACCGATACATACAAAATATTCGGGTTACAGCAAACTTGACAGTCTTCTACATAGGATTGTTGTAACCCTGCACTCAAATCGATAAAAGTTAAGTTTGGTTCGCCGCAATAAGCGCAGTAGTACTCAGCAGTATTTTGCATTTAATGGCTGTAGTTCTTTGGGGGTTGAGTTGAAATGACTGGTAGCTTCAGCCAAGTGCTTTAGTAGTGTAGACTGTGGTAGTGGCCCTTGCAAGTGATTCCAAGGTAAGACTTGCTCTGTTGACCAGTTGCTATGAACGTAATACTCTAAATCGGGGATTTGCCCTTTGAGTTGTTTGAAAGCCCGTTTGTAGCTACCTAAAGAATCTCCAAATTCACGGGTTAATACCAGAAGTTGGGACAGTCGGCGATCGCCTCTCGATATCAAAGCCTGTATAATTGACCAATTATAGCTTTCTGGACGAAATTCTATCCCCTGGGGTTTTAGCTGTTTTTGCAGCATCTGTAACCGCTTTTCGGCTTGGCGATTTACCCCAAACCATTGAAATGGCGTGTGTGCCTTGGGAACAAATGTACTACATCCAAAGGTTAACCGCAGTCCTGGGGCGGCTTTTTTAATATTCCGCATCATCGCCACAGTTTGCTCTAAATCTTCTGGTTCTTCACCGGGGATACCTGCCATACCGTAGAGTTTCAAGGCTTTTAATCCTCCAGCCTTGGCATTGATGGCAGCTTGGATGATTTCATCATTATGCAGCTTTTTGTTGACGATTTGGCGGAGTTTTTCAGAACCACTCTCTACTGCAATTGTAAGCGATCGCGTGTCTCGTTTCGCCAAAGTTTCAGCAAGCTGCACAGTTACAGTATTGGTTCGCACCGAGGCAATACTCAAACGCACATCATCATATTTGGGCTGACTGATATAATCTAGCAACGCTTCAAACTCTGGATGTTGAGTCACAGAAGCCCCCAATAACCCCAAACGGTTTGTCACAGCTAACCCTTTTTCAATAGCGGGAATTAACGACTCTTCCAAACTGGCTGTTCTAAAAGGTAAAGTCAGATAACTCGCCATACAGAAGCGGCACATTTCCGGACAACTCCGCACCACTTCCACCATATATATATTTTCCCAGGCGGCTTTTTCCGTCACCACAGTAGATGTAGATAAAGTATTCCCTCGGTAAGTCTGCTTCTGTACCACTGCGGGAACTTCTGGGAAAATTGGCTTAATTGACTTTAAATCACCATCTTTTGCCTGATATTCCACCGCATACAAACTAGGAACATAAATTCCTGGTACTTGCGCCAGTGCTTTGAGTTGAATTTCTCTAGAAGCGTTTCTGACTTCTTTGTAAGTTTCAATAAAATTAGGCAGCAGATTTTCCCCATCACCGAGTAAAATCACATCAAAAAAGTCTGCAAAAGGTTCTGGG
>PWQB01000602.1 GCA_003556955.1 Nostocaceae cyanobacterium CSSed10_463m | reverse complement strand
GTCTATATACACTTAGTATATGGTGACTAAGAGCTAGAACTCATTATCCAAAAAGCCATAACACCATTGTTCGTTGGCTTGATGAAATTATTGCCTACTTTGATAATCGGACAAACTTTAGCATTGGGAAAAAGATATCGTTCTCATGCTTTGTTATTAGCTCAAGATATTGAGAAATATTCTTCCGGAACTAAATTTATAGTCTTAACTGATAACCCGAAGCAATTTAGGAATTACTCTCATGTATTAGCCTTTCAACACCAACAGAGTAGTATTGGCTGTTATCACGATAAAAGGTTTGTTATTGCTCAAGCACTATCTCTGTTTAATACCTGTATATTTGTTGATGCGGATATCAGGATTTTGGAGAAAGTATCACCAGATATCAAGTGGTTGCCTGGAGTCACAGCCAGAAGTTGTGCCAGCATAATTAAACATAACCAAGCTTATATTGATTCAGTCAATGATCCAGCATCCAAAGCACGTAGATTCAAGGATTTGGAAATTATTAATCGTATTGCCAAAAAGCTAGATTTAGATTTAGAAGACTTGAATATTAAATTTGTCATGGAGATGCTATTCATAGTTACAAAACACGAGGGCAAAGAGAAAGAATTTATTCAAAATTGGGAAAAAATCGCAAATTATTGTGAATTAAACAATTTTCCTAATGCAGAAGGATATGCAATAGGTTTAGCTGCGGCGAAAGCTGGATTGCCAGTAAGATGGAATTCTATGGATTACCTTGTTTATTTTAAAGATTGGATTGAAAAACAAAAAATCCAAAATGGTAAAGCTAATCCAGAAGATTCATTAATATATTTTCAACAGCATGAAGCAATTGAATGCCGTAAAAATTCTCTGCTTGAAAAAATAGCTAATAAAGTCACGAAGTTGTGTAGATATTACTATTGTTCCTTCCGTTTGAAAATTATAACACTAAGCAATATTGATTTTTATTATCGCTAGTTAATCAAAATTAATATTGAGAACTATAGCTTACGGGGGGACAAAACGAAAGTTTAAACCTGACTTTCATCATAATTTGGGGATAAACCTTTTTTAAAACTACATAAGGATTATCTTGCTCTTTTAAGTGTTTCAATAGCCTTTCTCTCTGTTATTGAGATAGATGGTTTTTTGCTGGCATACTTCACAGGCGATCGCTTAGTTACAATCTTCTATATGACAATCTAGCTGCACAACAGCTTAACCCTTTTCTATCACTCTAGAAAGAGAAAAATAAATGTAGGTTGGGTAGAACGTAGTGAAACCCAACAATGCCAAGGTCTTTGGGTGTTGGGTTGCGCTGTGCCTAACCCAACCTTGTATATTGATAAAAGCTTTGAAAATAAAGGTTTTAGATTTTTCTCTAGCGATAGTGATTAAAGAGGGTTAAAAGTCTAATATCAAAAAACCGCCGATAACTAATACAATTTTTGCCCCAACAGGAGCATCAAGATGATGGAGTATAAGACCTGTACAATTGCTCAGGGGTTTGGTGTACAGTGTACACCCTTCACTCCTTAATTGCTCTGTTTAATTTGTAACCCCACAGAAGCGGGATCGAAAGTTGGGGGAAAATGGGTACTGCGATCGCAATCTGCTTTTTCCAGTTTCGCTCCCTGAAGATTAGCTTGACGCAGATCAGCCGAAAACAACAAAGCACCCCGCAGATCGGCATTTCGTAAATTAGCTTGACTAAGATTGGCAAAACTCAAATCACAGCCTCTGAGATTCGCACCATTGAGATTAGCTTCACTCAAATCAGCATAGCTCAGGTCAGAGCCTTTGAGATCCACACCTTGCAAGTCAGCATCACCCAAGCTGGCGCTACTAAAATTGCGTTTCCCTTCTGCATACTTTTCTACCAGAGTCGCAGCAGTATGAATAATCTCTGGAGAGTTTGTTTCAGACATAGAAGCACCTCACGGCTTGTCTCACGATTACTGTATACCATACCAATTAATGATAAGACTGCTGATGCCCAAATAGGTAGCAATCGAAAATTAGGCGATCGCCTCTGTTAATCAGTCGTCACCTTCAGTATCAATCTGATCATGTAACTGATGTCCAGCCTTAATCGCATTCGTACACATCCAGTCACTGGGAGTAATCGCCGGCCATCCCCGACGGACTGCTTCGGGACAAATGGTATAAATTGTTAATTGACAGTCGATCAATTCCAACCCAGACTTATCCACCTGTTTCAATGCTTGCTTAAAGATAGAATTATTTTCAAATTCAATGGTCATATTGCATTGGGCGCAAACCATGTGATGATGATGGTGAGGAGAAGCCGTATTGAGTTCGTAGTGTTTATGTACTTCGGCTAACTCCAACTCCCGCAGGATACCCATCCGTGTCATCAGCTTCAGGGTGCGGTAAATTGTAGATAGACTAATGTTTTCTCCACGTTTTACCAGCAAATCAAACACTTCTTCAGCACTTAAATGTTTACCCCGTGTCAGATTTTGAAACACTTGTAAAATTATTTCTCTCTGGGGAGTTAACCTCCATCCTTTGGCATTGAGTTCAGATTTTAAAGAGTTTGCATTATACATAGCTACAATCAGTTTTTTTGAGAATGATAATCTCTATTCTAGAGTTTCTTTTTGAACCGAACAAATTTAATGACAATCATCAGTTATTGAGAATAATATTATATAACTTTCATACAGTAAATGATAATGTTCG
>PWQB01000034.1 GCA_003556955.1 Nostocaceae cyanobacterium CSSed10_463m | reverse complement strand
TTGATGAGTTCTTCTAAAACTCTCTGTCCCTGATTTTCTTGGAGTTCCCGGAGTTTTTTCTGTTCTTTGAATATTGCTTCCAAGGCTGGGAAAATTTGCTGCTTCACAGATTTACCAATAGCTGATGCTGACAATTGATTTAAACCTGCAAACTGTTCTGCTATACTCTGACCTACAGCTTGACCAATATCTTCGGCTTTTAGCTGTTTGAATCCAGTCAAGTTTTGTGCTACAAGCGTAAGTGCTTTAGCTACTTCAAGGTTATCATTTTCTGTAGTTTTTAAAGTTGCGATATTCTGCAATTTATGACGCAAACTCTTACGTCGTTTCTGCCGTGCTAAATCAGTTACAAACAAAACTAAAGTAAATAAGCTGCCAGAACCAAGCCCCATCAAGGAAGTAGAAAAAGCTGTTTTCATTCCTGCCAATAACTCTGTACTAGCAGTCATCAGTTGTTTACTATCTTCTGTAGATAAATTGATTCCTTGAAGTCCCTGTTGTATACCATAAAATGTCCCTAAAACGCCGATAGCAGTACATAAAGTAGTGACAAAACGCAAGGATGTTCTGGGTACTGGACGGGCTAAAGCCGATGGATACTTTATCAATATAAATTTGCCATTCTTTTCTCTTTGTTGGCGAATTATGCTTACATCATCAGTTCCTAAATGATCGTTTAACCAATCACTAACTTTTACAGTTTTACGCTTTTTAGAATTACTCAAAAAATTAATCGCGGCTTTAGTTTTATCTAAATACTGCGATACTGTGTAAACTTCAACAATAGTTGCGACGACGAACACAACAGCAATTGCCAAATAAAAAAGTACGTTATCCGAAATGTTCCAAAGTTTCGTTATTTCCACACTGCACCCTTCTTGTTTATCTTGGTTATATCTTTTGGAATTGTTCTAATTCTTTATTTGTGAGAACTTTTTGCGCTACCCGTATTGGTAGATGTTCTGCATACTGGCGGTTTCCTATAGATTCCCGGAGACGTAAACCATAAGCGGGTTCACCTTCTGATTCTTCATCCTCAATTAAATAAACTTGTTTTGGTGCATAACTTCGCAACAAACGAACCTGTAAACAGGTTTTTAAATCCCGTGAAGAAATAGATAGACGTGAATTTTCTCCAAATAAATCACGGGCGACTTTCCAGGCGTGGTTAATTGCGACAATTTCCTTAACCAATTTCTCTAAAGACGGACGCAACAGTTCAGCAGATTGATTAGTCAATGCTTTTACCCTAATTGCCTAAGCTTCAATAGGGTTATTATTCCCAAAAATCGCCACTTATTTCACTTTTCTGCGAAAAATAAGGAAATTACATCGCCCGGATGCTTTCTTGTTTCTAAACTTATATTTAGTTTATTTTGTCAATATTTGATGGGTACGATTCCTCTTTACTATGTGTACTCTGCGTCTGATTTAGTTAAATAAAATACTTTTTAAACCGCAGAGACACGGAGAACGCAGAGAGAAAAAAAGATTTTAAAAGTCACCAGTAATCGCGTTTATAGGTACTCACACAAAAAAGGCTAAATCCCTGTCTTGTTATCCCAAGTGATCAAAACAGGATTCAGCCTAACAAATGCGGAAGGTTTATTATCATTGTGTGAGTAGTTTCCACTTTATCACACAATTATTGAGAGTCAATAGCACTCTTTTATTAAAATTTTCTTTATTTTTACAAATTTTATTACTCAAAAATATGTCTGAAAGCTATATAAAACAAGTCTTTTGGGGGGAAGACACCTATGATGTTACAAAAGTTTATGCAAGATTAGTGATAAATACTTTCAACAAGTCTGATAAGATATTTTCAAGGCTTATTGAGATAGATAGTCATTAAATGGTTTATTGATCTCAGTCATTGGCAAAATTTTTCAGGAGCTATTGTCATGACCAGTATGGCTGTTGACACTCCGGGTTCAATTCCTTGGTGGTCAGGGAATGCCCGGTTAACTCAACTATCAGGAAGACTTTTAGGCGCTCACGTTGCTCATGCAGGGTTAATCGTGCTGTGGGCAGGTGCAACAACTTTGTTTGAACTCGCCCACTTCAACCCTTCGCAACCAATGTATGAGCAGGGCTTGATTCTACTGCCCCATTTAGCAACCCTGGGCTGGGGTGTGGGTAGCGGTGGACAGGTGCTAGATACTTATCCCTACTTTGCTATCGGGGTTATACACCTAATTAGCTCGGCTTTTCTGGGATTGGGTGGCATTTTTCATGCTCTCCGTGGCCCCGCTATCTTAGAAGAAAGATTTTCCTTCTTCGGCTATTGCTGGGAGGATGCCAACAAAATGACAACAATTTTGGGCATTCATCTAGTATTACTGGGTTTAGGTGCTGGCTTACTGGTTGCCAAATCGATGTTTTTTGGTGGCTTGTATGATGCCAATTTGGGTGAGGTGCGAGTCATTTCTCATCCTACCTGGAATTCTACCGTGATTTTTGGCTATCTCTTTGGTGGTGGCGGTAGACACTGGATTGCTGGAGTCAACAATCTAGAAGATTTAGTTGGCGGTCATATTTGGGTAAGTATTCTCTGTATTGCTGGCGGTATCTGGCACATTACAACTCAACCTTTTGCTTGGGCTAAAAAGCTGTTTGTTTGGTCGGGTGAAGCATACCTGGCTTACAGTCTTGGGGCTTTAGCTTTAATGAGTGTAATTGCTGCCTATTTTGTCTC
>PWQB01000349.1 GCA_003556955.1 Nostocaceae cyanobacterium CSSed10_463m | reverse complement strand
TTAAGTAATATTCACGAGATAATCAAGTGTATGTTATTTTTTTTAGATATAGAAAAATAGCCAGATTAAAGGTACTGGCGAGAAGAAGAGAATAAATTATTACTTAAATTTCAATCAATTTTTGGGGATTATTCCTTAATTAATCATCACTGCCAGCCCAGAGCAAACTAAAATGAATGTAACTCTTAAGACACTATAATTTGTGATATTACCCTCAGATTTTTGATCAACTCCAGTTATTTATGGGACAAAATTGTGATAAATTGACACATTTGTTTTATAATATCCAAACATCAGCATAATTTTTTTTACTAAATCTGTAGCGGACAACAGCTATATGTGTGAAAAGCTGTTCCCGGGCTGTAATACAGTAAAATTGAGGAATGCAAAATGTCAAATAGCCCAGGATTGTATATTCTACTGGTTAGCGTTCATGGCTTAATTCGGGGTAAAAATTTAGAATTAGGTCGAGATGCTGACACGGGTGGACAAATTAAATATGCTCTAGAACTTGCTCAAGCTTTAGCAGCAAACCCACAAGTAGAACGTGTAGACCTGGTAACTCGTTTAGTTAATGATCCAAAAGTTAGCTCTGATTATGCTCAACCGATAGAAATTCTCAGTGATAAAGCCCAGATTATTCGTGTGAACTGCGGTCCACGTCGCTATCTCCGCAAAGAAGTTCTCTGGCCACATTTAGATAATTTTGCCGATGAATTACTCAAGCATCTGCGCCAAGTGGGAAAATTACCCCATGTCATTCATAGCCATTACGCTGATGCTGGATATGTGGGTTGTCGGGTTGCTGGTTGGTTAGGTGTACCACTTGTACATACTGGTCACTCTCTCGGACGTGTAAAACAACAACGTCTCTTAGAGCATGGGACTAAAAAGGAAACTATTGAAAGCACATATCACATTAGTACGCGAATTGAAGCCGAGGAAGCAACTCTGGCCAGTGCTGCCTTAGTTATCGCCAGTACCCATCAAGAGGTGACGCAGCAGTACGGTATTTATGACCACTATCAACCTAATAGAATGGTTGTCATTCCGCCTGGGGTAGCACTGAAAGAATTTTATCCAGTGCCGGAAAATTGGCAGGAACCACCAATTTATCAGGATTTAAAACGATTTCTGAATAATCCTGAGAAGCCCATGATTATGGCGCTTTCTCGGCCAGCCATTCGGAAAAACGTCGCCTCTCTAGTTAAAGCCTATGGTGAAGACCCGGAATTGCGTCATTTAGCGAATTTAGTCTTGATTTTAGGAAATAGAGATGACATCACCACGATGGAATCAGGGCCTCGCCAAGTCCTGACAGAAATTTTCCAGTTAATCGACCGCTACGACCTTTACGGATACGTCGCCTATCCTAAACATCACCGTTCCGATGAGGTAGCTGACCTGTATCGATTGTTAGGGAAAAACCGGGGCGTTTTTATCAATCCCGCATTAACTGAGCCATTTGGCCTCACCTTAATTGAAGCTACAGCCTGTGGTGTGCCAATTATCGCCACCTCCGATGGTGGACCACGAGATATCCTAGAGGCTTGCGACAATGGGATGTTGATTGACCCTCTAGATATTAAAAAAATTCAGGATGCTTTGCGAACAGCACTCACAGATCGGGAACAATGGCAAACTTGGTCTAAAAATGGATTAGATCGAGTTCGAGATAATTTCTCTTGGTCTAGTCACGTAGAACGTTATCTGGAACAGGTGCAGCAGTTACCGCAAAGACGAGTGAAATCTGTACTGAGTCCCCTAGCAAAAGCTTTAGCAACTGACTTACCTGATTGGAACATTCCTGACCAAAACCGCTTACCAACCGCAGATCGTTTTCTGGTTTGCGAAATCGATAACACTCTGTTAGGCGACCAGGAAGCTTTACATAAACTGATTGAACGACTACGGAACGAAGGTCATTCAACTGGGGTGGGAATTGCTACTGGGCGCAACCTCAACAGTTCCTTAGAGATGTTAGAAGAATGGCATTTCCCCAGACCAGACTTGCTAATTGTCTCGGCTGGTAGTGAAATCTATTATGGCCCCCAGGTAGTGCCGGATAGTAACTGGCAAAGACATATTAGCTACCATTGGAATGCTGATGCTGTACGTGAAGCAATGGCAGAATTACCCGGAGTCGAGCTACAACCCCCGCAATCTCAAGGTAAGTTTAAACTCAGCTACTTTATTGATGAAAACAAATCCTTAAGCTTTAAGGAAATCATGCGGCATTTGCGGCGGCGTAGACTCCACGTGAAGGGGATTTACAGCCATAATATGTATCTTGATTTGTTACCCATCCGGGCTTCTAAGGGTGATGCTATTCGTTATTGTGCTTTGAAGTGGGGACTACCAATTAAACGATTCTTAGTAGCAGGTGCATCTGGTAATGATGAATCAATGCTATCTGGAAATACTTTAGGTGTGGTTGTGGGTAATTACAGCGCTGAACTAGAAAAGTTGCGTGGCTATCCCCAAATTTACTTTGCTCAAGGACATTATGCCTGGGGCATTCTCGAAGCATTAGACCGCTATGACTTTTTTGGCAGTCTGTCTAAAACCGAACCGGAAATGACAGCAGTGTAGGAGAGTGCTGAGTGCTAAGTGCTGAGTGCTGAGTGCTGAGTGCTGAGTGCTAAGTGCTGAGTGCTGAGTGCTGAGTGCTGAGTGCTAAGTGCTGAGTGCTGAGTGCTG
>PWQB01000165.1 GCA_003556955.1 Nostocaceae cyanobacterium CSSed10_463m | reverse complement strand
CCTGTGTTTGTCATTGCCCACTATTCCACAGATGTTTCAAATTACCCACCACCCCAAACCTATACAATGCCAATTCGTGGAAACTAAACAACAGGTGCAAGTAGCATTTCACAGCCAGTTCCCTCGCAGAAGGAGAAAACCCCTTGTGATCTGATATTTTGGATATGTGGTTAACCCGGCATGATCTGAATCTGTATTGTCTTCTGACTGATTCCGATATGTGTAGTTGAAGTTTTTTTGTTTCTCATTAGTCATAGATGTCTGAGTAGAAAGCGTTGCGGGGAGTCCTGACAACGCTTTTTACTTGTCAATACTTGCGTTGCTGAACAATTATTCATATCAATATTTTGAGAAAAAGTCCATCTTGGCTTTAAAATTCTACAGAGGAGCCATAACTCAGTGCTACCTGAATTTACTGTTATCAGAGGATTTTTTTGTGGACTTATCCCGTATTCCTGCCCAACCAAAACCCGGTATACTCAATGTTTTAATTGAAATCCCCGGCGGGAGTAAAAATAAATACGAGTTTGACAAGGACTTGGAAGCCTTCGCTCTAGACAGAGTGCTTTATTCTTCGGTACGATATCCCTATGACTATGGCTTTGTACCCAACACTTTAGCTGATGATGGCGATCCTCTCGATGGGATGGTGATGATGGATGAACCAACTTTTCCTGGTTGTGTGATTCCATGTCGCCCCATTGGGATGCTAGAAATGATTGATGGTGGCGATCGCGATGAAAAAATTCTCTGTGTTCCTGACAAAGATCCCCGCTACGCTTCAGTAAAATCACTGAAAGATATCGCCCCCCACCGGTTAGATGAAATTGCCGAATTTTTCCGTAGTTACAAAAATTTGGAAAAAAAGGTGACAGAAATTCTCGGTTGGCAAGATGTTGATAAGGTTGCACCCTTAGTAGACAAGTTTGTCAAGGCTGCTCAAGCATAAGATCAAACAGATGAGTTATGAGTTATAAGTTGTGAGTTATGTGTTTTTAACTCCTAACTTCTAACTCGTAACTGTCTCAACTTGAGTCGGTGGCGATTTGCAAAAACTGCTATAAGAATCAAAAAAAATGCAGCGTACTCTCCTTTTAGCAAAAATTCACAACTGTACTCTCACCGGGGCAAATATTAACTACGTGGGTAGTATCAGTATCGATGAAGTTTTATTAGACAAAGCTGGGATTTTACCCTATGAGCAAGTGCAAGTGGTGAATAATGCTAATGGTGAACGTTTTATTACTTATGCGATACCTGCTGCGGCTAATTCGGGCATAATTGAACTAAATGGAGCGGCGGCACGTCTAGGCATTACAGGCGATCGCTTGATTATAATGGCTTACGGGCAGTTTACTCTAGAAGAGTTAAAAAATTACTCTCCCACTGTAGTGATTGTGGATGAAAAAAATCGACTTTTGGAAGTCCGACACTACGATGATCTGCTTAGTAAGGTCTAACTGGCAAGGAAAATGTCCAATTTTGAGTTGTCGGGTTGCCAAAACTACTTAGAACCAGAGCCAATGATTCCCTTCAGTAGTCCTGTGGGTCAATTTTTAGTAAAATTCTGGGGTGTTAGAGGTTTAATTCCCACTCCATGTAGCAGCACCCAGCGCTATGGAGGTAACACGGCTTGTATAGAAATATCTGTAGGTGGTAAACACCTGATTTTTGATGGTGGTACAGGTTTACGCAAATTGGGGAAAACTTGGCAACAATTAGAAAAGCCAGTAGAAGCCCATTTATTTTTTACTAATTCCCAATCAAATCATATTCAAGGCTTTCCTTTTTTTGCCCCGGCATTTGTCAAAGACAATTGTTTCCATATTTATGGTATAGCTGCTTCTAATGGAGCTTCTATTAAACAATGCTTAGGTGACCAGATGCTTCAGCCTCTGTTTCCTTATCCTATACAGGTCATGCAATCGGAATTGCGATTCTACCACCTGAATCCGGGAACGGAAGTGAAATTAGATCAGGTCACCATTTTCACCGCATTGATTCATCAAACTCAAAAGTCAGTTGCCTATCGCATCACTGACCAAGATCATAGTGTGGCTTATGTCACAGATTTACATCATCATCTCGAACCCATCGAACGCGATCGCATTTTAGAAATTATTCAAGATGTGGATTTGCTGATTGCTAATGCCACATACAATCCCCCAACAGCATATAACCATGAACCGACAGATATTCACTGGAAAACTGCGGTAGAGTTGGCAAGTTGTGCAGGAGTAAAACAGTTAGTCATCTCTCAGCATCATCCTGATGACACTGATGATTTTCTTGACCAAGTGCAACTGGAAATTCAAAGTGTTTTTCCCAAAGCAATACTAGCCTGTGAAGGTTTAGTCTTATCTGTAGGCAAAAAGTAAGGTAATTTGGGGTTTCCAATTATCTCAGGCGCTTGTAATCTTCAACCAAGGTAGTAGCAGAATTGACTAGCTGTCTGAGTTCTTGGAGTTTTGCCGCTACCGCACCACTGCTAAATAATTCTGCTGCTTGAAGTACACCTGATACCATATCAGCACATAAGCCACTGCGCCACAGATAAAAACCACCATTCCATAAGGCCGTTTGCATTAATTCCCCTGGTTTACCCATTAAAACCTCGTGTATTTCCCTCAGTAATTCTGCTGTACTGCCGAGGGGGAAGTTTTTTGTTGTCATCCCATAATCATGGGGTGAAAGCAGTAACCTTT
>PWQB01000214.1 GCA_003556955.1 Nostocaceae cyanobacterium CSSed10_463m | reverse complement strand
GATTGTTATTGTTACCAAAACAATATGATTTTGTCCGGTTTTCCTCCCTTGTCTACTATCCTTCCTTGTCCACCTTGTCTTACCCTCACGAGAATGTAAAAAACCTACACCTGTCAGGGGAGGGATAGCGGGACGACGGAGGAACGGAGTCGTCCAATGGTTCAGGATGCTACGCATAGTCGTGTATTTCGTTTGAGTAAATGTACTTTTGATGGGCTGAATTGTCCAATACGATACCAATTGTGGTCATATACTGAAATATTTTTTGTTTTGGATGTTTGAGTGTAACCACCAATCCAACCGATAAAAATCTTTCCGGCTTTTTCTGCTTTAACTAAGTCACCAGAGCGAAAACCAAATGGTGTTACTGTCCCACCTTTTCGTTTTCTATTGCCTGACACTTCTTTGACTGGGTTCTCAAAATGAAGCTGACGACGAAATAAGTTAGGACGAGTAATCACGCGAAATGGTGCAGACGTGACTACAACTTCACCAATCCAACGATGCCCATGAGCATTAGCAGTATGAAATTTCTCGAATTGCATAAAGTTACTTGCAGCTAAAGCAATTCCATCATGTGCGTGAGTTTCTGGGCTTTGTTTGTCCTTGTTCTTCTTGTCTTTAGCTAAACCTAATTGCTGTCTGAGAATTGAGGTTTGCCAGCCTTCTTGTGTGTTGGTTGGCACAATCTCACCTAACCATTGCAGCATGACTTTTTGACCAACCATTACCGGACTAAAACCTTTATCTCCCTTTGCTTTGACGCACTCATAAGTAACTTGATTGATAGGAAATAGTTTTACCAGTTCTTTGGTAACTCGTAATTCCATCTCTTTATTAGCTCTAATACTGGGTGGCAATTTGTTGTGTCTACGATTATCGAAACGCTTTTGACGATGCGCTCTTTTACTAAATGCAACTTTGCGGTTTATGCGTCTACCTCGTCTAGCACGTCGCAGAATTAGTCGCCCCGACATCTTTTTTGTGACATTTGAAAATGGCAATATTAGATGTGCCATAAATAATGTGAATTTGGCAGATTGGACACCAACACCAGTAAACTTTTTACCAGGGTCTAGTCCCAAAGCTATTGATTGAGTGTCGTATCCAGACGTTTCTACTAATAGCTGAATGCAAAAAATATTCAGGTCGTTGTGTACAATATTGGCTTTGCCTTCTTTGAGCCAACGTCTAGCACGACTAGCTTTTGTTGGCATGAGTGGTTTACCGTTTTTGTCTAGTACAGAGACACGAATCATAGAGATAATCCTTTCGTGTAAGTAGCAAGTCCCTTAGCCCACCATTACCAAAATGTCCTTTCTGCAAGCACCTACAACCAGTAGGTTTGGAAATAATCCGAACTAGGGAAACATTCGGAAGTCCGTATCAGGTAATGCCTACAAGGCTAGTCATCTCTTACGTTGCAATCTGGTTCTTGCAAGCCCCTACCTCAGCCGTTAGGCAGGTAGGGGTAGTTGACCAATCCGGCGCTGATTGCACCTAATATGAAGATACCAAATGCTAGGCGATACCAAATAAATACCCAAGTGCTTTGGGTTTTGAGAAATTGTATCAAACCAGCGATCGCCATATATGAAAATATCCCAGATGAAATTGTCCCAACCAGCATCGGCACCATACCGACGTTACCGACACCGACTTCTAAAAAATCTTTTAACTCGACTAATCCGGCGATGGTGATGGCGGGTATTCCCAGCAAAAATGAAAATCTGGCTGCTGTTTCCCGTTCTAAACTCATAAATAGCCCCCCTGTGATGGTGGAACCTGAACGAGATACACCAGGAATTAAGGCCAAGCATTGAGCTAAACCCATCCATAGCCCATCTTTCATGGTTAAATGTTCAAAGTCACGTTGACGTTTGCCGAATTTCTCTGCAACTCCCAATAACAGCGACATGAATATAGAGGCAATGGCGATCGCTGTTAAACTTCTCAAGGGTGAATTATCGAAGTCTGGGATAAATCTTTTAATTAACAGTCCAAAGACAATTATCGGTAGTGTTCCCAAGACTATGCCCATAAATAGCTGAAAGTCAAGGTTTTGGTAATCTTTATCGGCGATCGCTTTTTTGGCTCCTTTAATAATTTGCGTCATATCTTCCCAGAAATACCACAGCACGGCCACAATACTGCCAAGCTGAATAATCGCGGTAAAAGCTACTCCTGGATCGCCCCAACCCAGGGCTACAGGTACAACTTTTAAATGTGCAGAACTACTGATGGGTAAAAATTCCGTCATTCCTTGGACGAACCCTAAAACCATAGCTTGCAAGATATTCATCGGTTGCTGTACCCCGTCTAAAGCTGGATTAGCTTCGGTACTGAAAACCTTGGTAGGAAATGATGTAACTGAGACAATAGTGGATACTGCACTTAATACTACGAACCATTGACGTTTTGATATAGCCATTTAATTTACCTGTGTTAGCGATCGCCTTAGCAAAGCGCTTGTCCTGAAATTACAAACAATTACACAAACAACTATCTAGGCTCCTCTACAGGAAAATAGCCTAAAAAAAGCGTCTGCTCATTGAGAAATCACAAAAATTAGACAATCTAGTCCTCATAATTTGCCAAGTTGGCGTGCATTGACACTCCCCAAATTATAAATTCGGGGATTCTACATTCACAGACTCGCCATTAGACGACAGGCTTGCGCCAACCGCCCAAGAGGGCAAATCTCCTGTAG
>PWQB01000334.1 GCA_003556955.1 Nostocaceae cyanobacterium CSSed10_463m | reverse complement strand
TATTTTCAGGATGAATCCCAAAAATACTCCAAGTATTATTACTAATTTGTAATATTTTTAAATCTGGTTCTTCTAAAACCAAAAGCACCCCGTGGGGTTGAATATGCTTAAAAAGATGTATGGGAGCCTCTTTTAAGCTATTTACATTAATTCCTGGCAGTTCTAATTCTATAGTCATTATGAGCAGATCCTCCTCTATTATTTGGGAGCATCAAAAGTAGAGTTAATATTTTTTATTATTATTGTATATAAGCTACTCTACTGAGATGTTATTATGTTATATTTTGCAAATCAACAAACAACTGACCGAAACATTACCGACGAGGAAGAATGGAGAAATCTCATTTAAATATTCTCACTGCAATTTCTGTGGTAGTTTTTTTATACATCTAAATATTGATTTTTAGTAGTATTTTTGTTATTTGTTCGGCTGATTGCTTTTAACAGTGTAACAATCAATTCATTGACATAGAGATAAGAAATATGAAAAAGTTAGTGATTGACTGCAATAGTTTATGTGTATCTATATTAAGCTCGACTTTATCCATTTTGGACTAAAATCAAGTCGAGCTAAGTAGATATGCAGGGGGGGTAAAGATACCCACCCCACAAAATTTATCATCTTAAGATGTGTAGTTTATTGACTCGAAAAGTGCAGTAAGCGATCAGACAGGCTGAATATGACGGCGATTCGATAAATTGACAATGTATCAGCGACACAACACAGGTTGTTTCTGGATTCTGAAACCTAATAAACTAAAGGTGCTACACCACGCATCTGACGCAAAGCGTTGATACACTGTGGACAGTCACAATTAAATAAGTTAACAGCCATATCGCTTTCTTCGATATTAAACGCCAGCAAAGTGTTTTCGTTTTCACCAGCAAACTCAATTTCCGGTTCATATTCAGGGATTTGAGCTAATACAGAAGCTCTAGCACACACGGGTCGCCATATATGTTCATTCTGTACACAGGTGAGTTTATCGGTATCATTTGCTTCGGCTTCTGCTGCTTGTGCTTGGTTAGCCATTACTCCCATAGCCAGAATAGAACTAACCAGCATGGGAGTAGAAAGCAAACTCAATATAGTTTTTTTGTTCATTAAGAAGGTTCCTTTGAAAACAATCCTGATTGCTTAGATTATCTGATCAAATCTTTCGATTCAAGTACATGACAATCAGGAATGCCAGCGCGTTGTACCATCTGATTGATCTATTAAAGTGATACCGAGTTCCTGTAATTCATTGCGGATGCGATCGCTTTCGGCGAAATTCTTGGCTTTACGGGCTGCTTGTCGCTGCTGAATCAAAATTTCAATGTCTTGCTCAGTTAACTGACTAGGGGTGACGCTGGGGGCTTCTGGTTGCGCTTCTAGTCCTAACACTTGAGCTAAATTAACCAAGGTTTGCCATTGCTGCTGAATTTGTTCTGGGGGAAGGTCTGTTTTGCCTTCGTGAGTTAATAGATTACTCTGACGGCGTAATTCCTTAGCCAGTTCAAATACAACTGCTAATGCGCCTGGGGTGTTAAAGTCATCATTCATTGAGGCTTGAAAACTTTCAATGTAAGGATTAGGGATTAATTCTTTCCCATTCCCCATTCCTAGTTTTTGGGCGTATTGATCACCAAATAGTAAACCTTCTTTTACCGTCTTCCAGGCGTTTTCGGCGGAGGCGATCGCTTCTGAAGTAAAATCCAATGGTCGGCGATAATGTCCTTGCAAAATAAACAGTCTCACTACCATTGGGTCGATGCCTTGATCGAGCAATTCCCGAATTGTGGTAAAATTGCCTAAAGACTTAGACATTTTCTCACCGTTCACCGTTACCATGCCATTGTGTATCCAGTAACGCGCCAAAGGCTTACCAGTCACCACTTCTGACTGAGCTATCTCATTTTCATGGTGAGGAAAGACTAAATCACCACCACCGCCATGAATATCAATGGTATCGCCCAGTATTGATCTGACCATTGCTGAACATTCAATGTGCCATCCTGGACGACCCGCACCCCAAGGCGAATCCCATGCTGGTTCCCCTGGTTTAGCAGCTTTCCATAAAGCAAAATCAGCCGAATTTTGTTTTTTCTGTGCTGATGAATCTTCTACATCTACCCGACCACTCGCCCCGGCTTGCATATCTTCTGCAACCCGACCGGAAAGTTTACCATATTCGGAGAAGTTACCCACGTTGTAATAAACATCGCCATTAGCGGCGTAGGCGTAACCTCTGGTTTCTAATTCCTGAATTAATTGGTGAATACTGTTGATATGTTGAGTTACACGAGGATATGCTGACGCGTCTAGGACATTTAAGCGTCTGATATCCTCAAAATAAGCATCTATATAGCGTTGAGAAACTTCCTCCATCGAAGTTCCTTCTAAATTGGCGCGGTTGAGAATTTTATCGTCAATGTCCGTAAAGTTCTGCACGTATTCAATTTCATATCCGCGCCACTGAAAATAGCGCCGGACTACATCCCAACCTATATAAGAACGTGCATGACCCAGATGACAGTAATCGTACACCGTGACACCACAGCAATACATTTTCACCTTACCTGGTTCTTGCGGTTGGAAGGCTTCTTTTCGACGGGTGAGGGTGTTATATATTGTCAGGGGCATCTTATCAGTTATCAGTTATCAGTTATCAGTTATCAGGACGGAATTGAAAAAACAGCTTCTTGCACCAGTATGACAAGCTATGTCGCC
>PWQB01000674.1 GCA_003556955.1 Nostocaceae cyanobacterium CSSed10_463m | reverse complement strand
ATATTTGTAGCTATATTTCAGATAGGGTCTGGGAAGACATAAGATTATGCAATGTCATCTTACACTCTAGCATCGGAGGGGTACACAACTCCCTTAGTAATTCCTTAAAAAAGGGACTGGGGAATCAGGAATAGGGAACTGGTATTCCAGTAAATCTTGTGATACATTAAAAATATCGATTGTTCGATATAAAAAAATACTAAAATTAAATGCCTAAAATAGTTGACCATGACCAATACCGTCAAGAACTTCTGAGCAAGTGCTTTGATTTATTTGCTCAAAAAGGTTACGGTGCGCTCACTATGAGACAAATTTCTCAGCATTTAAATGTTTCTACAGGGACACTATATCATTATTTTCCTAGCAAACAGGCTTTGTTTGAGCAATTAGTTGAGGAGATAAGTCTTCAAGATATCAGTTCAGCATTGGCAGAGATGGAGGGAGTGCAAACGCTTTCGGAAAAAATGATTGCGATGGGGAAATATTTAGCTAAAAATCAAGATTACTTTATTAATCAAACTTATATCTTAGTTGATTTTTATCAGCATCACGACCAAGAAACAATAGCCAATAGTCCTGTTTTTCAACGGGTAAAGCAAAGGTATCAGCAAGCAGTTTGTGATTTTTTAGGCATTCAAGATCCAGTCTTAGCTTCCTTTGTTTTGAGCTTTATCGATGGGTTGATTTTAGCAAAACTCTGGGGTGATGAAACCGTTGATTTAACTGCACAATGTGAATTACTAGGTAAAATTCTCACCAGCTATTTACCAGAAAAATTATAACATAGCTAATCTCTACATCAGACAAGAATTTTAATTATTTGTGCCTAAATATCTTCTCAAAATAGTGTGTGTAGTGAGGTAGAAATGACTCAAAATGTGTTGTTTAAATTTACCAATCAAAGGTTAATTGTATTAGTATTAACTGCTACTGTGATTACAGGTGGAATTGCTTTTTATGGGATTTCTCAGTCTGGTTTAGTTGGTCAATCTGCTTCATCTGAATTTGGAGAAACTCCGCCAGTTTCACGCAGAATCTCGGCTTTAGGAAGACTAGAACCAGAAACAGAAGTAATTAGTCTGTCTGCACCTTTGGATTTGGATGGCGATCGCATTTCTCAGATTTTAGTCCAAGAGGGCGATACAGTCAAATCTGGTCAGGTGGTGGCAATTTTAGACTCACGCACGCGCCTACAAACTGCTGTACTCCAAGCAGAAAAACAGGTGCGAGTGGCTGAAGCTAAACTGGCTCAAGTTCAAGCTGGGGCAAAATCTGGGGAAATTCAGGCACAGCAAGCAACTATTGAACGCTTACAGGCTCAGTTACAAGGAGATAAAATAGCTCAACAAGAAGCGATCGCTCGCATAGAAGCACAATCTTTAGGTGAAAGGTTAGCACAAGAGGCGACAATTAACAAGCTGTCAGCAGAATTGCATAATGCTCAAGCTGAATATGAACGTTATCAGCAACTATCTTCTGAAGGTGCAATTTCTCATTCTTTATTTGATAGTAAGCGCTTGAGTTTAGACACTGCAAAACAGCAACTTTCACAAGCCCAAGCAGTTCTCAATCAGATTAATTCTACTGCTAGTCGAGAATTAGCTCAAGCTCAAGTTACCCTGACTCGAATTAATGCCACTGGGAATAAACAAATCAATGAAGCTAAAGCCATACTCAGCAGTATTGCTGAAATTCGTCCCGTAGATATTGCAGCAGCTAAGAGTGAAGTTGACAATGCGATCGCTACACTTAAACAAATGCAAATTAATTTAGAGTCTACTTCCATCATAGCACCAATAGCCGGACAAATTCTCAAAATTCACACAAGAGTCGGAGAAAAAATTCGTGAGGCGGGAATTGCAGACTTGGCGCAAACTGAACAAATGATTGCAGTTGCAGAAGTATATCAAACTGATATTAGTAAAGTGAAGCTGGGACAATCAGCAGTAATTACCAGTCAAGCATTTCCTGGTGAATTGCGTGGAACAGTTTCTCAAATTGGTTTACAGGTAAATCGACAAAACGTTTTTAGCAATCAACCAGGAGAAAACTTAGATAGTCGCGTGATTGATGTGAAAATTCGTCTGCATCCTGAAGATAGTAAACGAGTATCCGGTTTGACTAACTTGCAAGTCCAAACAGGAATTATACATCGACCTGATTTAAATATATCTCCCTTGTAGAGAAGTTTTATGCAATGTATTTATAGGAATCCTATTTGAGTTTTGAACGGGACTTTTTTAAACTAACCACAGAGACACAGAGATCACAGAGGAAGAGATAAAGGAGAAATTTTCACATTTTATTTAGGATCACTGTATATTCTTTGTCACCAGATATCTATTAGACTTGTCCGAAAAATTACCACTTATGTTTTTTAAACAATCTCAGAAGACTCCCCTAGCATGGCGACAGTTAATGAAGGAAAAAACTCGTCTGTTAGTCGCAGTTGCCGGTATTACTTTTGCTGATATGCTGATGTTTATTCAGCTAGGTTTTGAAAGTGCGCTGTTTGATGCTGCTGTTAAACCTCACCGCAATTTACAAGCCGATTTAGTGTTAATTAATCCCCAATTTCAAACTCTGTTTTCAGTCAAAAGTTTTTCGAGAGAACGACTATATCAAACTTTGGGTTATGAGGGTGTAAAATCAGTAAATTCTGTTTATATTGGCACTGGACAATGGCGAAATCCTCAAACGCGTCTGGATCGGGCTAT
>PWQB01000635.1 GCA_003556955.1 Nostocaceae cyanobacterium CSSed10_463m | reverse complement strand
TTGGACTTCCCAATGACCAATGATTTACCCTGAGCGTAGTCGAAGGGCTAATGACCAATGACCAATGACTAATGACTAATGACTAATGACTAATATTAATTCTCAAAACCCGAACACGTTTTTTTATACTTCTAACACACTAGAAAGGGCGAGGCGATCGCTTGTCTGTTCTCCCTTCAATATAGTTTTGTTTGAAGCCATGCGTCAGCAGAGTGTAGCATTAGGTGCGATCGCTATGGAACAGGGTCTTCAGCACGGCTATACAAAACGCCCTTTATCCGAATTGGCGTGCGATAATGCGTTAGGCTGGCTAATTCAAGTCGGTATTTTACGGCGAGAAGTGGATGGTCAAGGAATTACTGATGCTTTTCGCCTGACTCCTCTAGGTCATCAGTTACTAGAACAATTTCAAGGACAAAATTGGCCTAGTCCTTCCTGGAGCGATCGCCTGTATAATGCAGTTATTTACTGGTTTAGACTACCTTTTTAATTACAAATTACTACCGCCAGAACTCCATTAACCCGCCGTAGTGTGCAGTGGGCAAATATTACTCTGACTAGCCTCTGGTCGGCTCAATTACGAATTACGAATTACGAATTACAAATTATGAAAGCAATTATGGTAGTGGGAACAACATCCCACGCAGGGAAATCACTGATAAGTACAGCCCTTTGCCGGATTTTATCGCGCCGTGGTTGGCGAGTGGCTCCCTTTAAAGGTCAAAATATGGCCTTGAATGCTTATGTCACTGCTAATGGGGGAGAAATTGGTTATGCTCAAGCTGTACAAGCTTGGGCGGCTGGTGTTGTTCCTTGGGTAGAAATGAACCCGATTTTACTCAAACCCCAAGGAGATATGACATCCCAAGTCATTATCAAAGGTAGACCAGTTGGCAGAGTGAAAGCTTCCGATTATTACGAACAATACTTTGATATTGGTTGGCAAGCAATCCAAGAATCTCTAAAACATTTATCCACAGAATTTGATTTGCTAGTCTGTGAAGGCGCAGGTAGTCCGGCGGAGATTAACCTCAAGCACCGCGACTTAACTAATATGCGGGTCGCCAAACATTTAAATGCATCAACTATATTAGTCGTTGATATTGACCGTGGTGGTGCTTTTGCCCATGTAGTCGGTACTTTAGAATTACTAGAACCAGAAGAACGGGCTTTAATTAAAGGTATAGTAATTAACAAATTCCGGGGACAGCGATCGCTCTTAGAACCGGGGATAAAATGGTTAGAAGAACGAATTGGTATCCCCGTTGTGGGTGTTATCCCTTATTTTCAAGAAGTATTTCCCGCCGAAGATTCTCTGGATCTGCTAGACCGTAATTCCTACAAATCCAGTGCTGACCTGAATATCACCGTCATTCGCTTACCGAGAATTGCCAACTTTACCGATTTTGATCCTTTGGAATCAGAACCAACGGTAGCAGTTAAATTTCTCAGTATGAAGCAAGAATTGGGACATCCTGATGCTGTAATTATCCCAGGGTCAAAAACCACAATTACCGACTTGCTACTGATGCAAAAGACTGGTATGGCTGAAGCAATTCAAAACTATGCAGCTTCTGGTGGTACGGTCTTGGGTATTTGCGGTGGCTATCAAATGCTGGGGCAAATTATCGCCGATCCAGAAGGAGTAGAAGGACAAGCAGGCAGATTTCAGGGGTTAAATCTTTTACCCATTAGAACTGTAATTACAGGGCAGAAAATCGCCCGCCAGCGTCAAGTTAGTTCCAATTATCCCCAAATGGGTTTACCCGTGAATGGCTTTGAAATCCACCAAGGGCGATCGCGCATAGAACAGCAAGGAGATAATCCCACTTTCCAACCTTTATTTGATGATGTTAACTTAGGGTTAGTTGATAACTGTCAGTCTATTTGGGGTACATATCTCCACGGACTTTTTGATAATGGCCCTTGGCGACGTGCTTGGCTAAATCGTCTACGTCAACAACGAGGCTTGAAATCTTTGCCCACTGGTGTTTCTAACTATCGGGAACAAAGAGAACAGATTTTAGACTACCTCGCCACAGAAATTGAAAACCATTTAGACTTAACGCCCTTTTTACCTTAGTTATCCTATTGTTTTATGAGTATTTGCGTCCGCTTTTTGCCAGATAATGTTACTGTTAATGCCGAAGTGGGAGAACCTCTGTTAGATGTAGCAGAACGGGCTGGGGTGTTTATTCCCACCGGTTGTCTGATGGGTTCTTGTCACGCTTGCACAGTAGAACTGGAGAATGGAGATGTCATTCGCGCTTGTATTTCATCAGTATCACCAGGGTGTGAGGAAATGACAATTAATTTGTATAGTGATCCAACTTGGTAATTGTTTAATATCTGGAAAGGTTCAGATCCCCGACTTCTTGAAGAAGTTGGGGATCTTTATGATTCTTGAGAGAAAATTACAGACTGATTGCGTCCATGTTGTTTAGCACGATAAAGTGCCTGATCTGCTTGCTCAATCAAGTTGGCTGATAGTGTTTCAGAAGTCGGTATCTGACTACTAATACCAAGGCTCACTGTGACTGTATCACTTACTTCAGAGGGTTGATGAGGTATAGCTAATGCTTTAATAGCAGCATGAATCCGTTGAGAGATAATTATCGCTGATACTTTTAACCGAGACATTCTCCGACATTTGAGATATCGTGAACATCCAGTACAACATCACCAACTGAGTCAGTGAAGGTGGTATCCCACATTGCCT
>PWQB01000138.1 GCA_003556955.1 Nostocaceae cyanobacterium CSSed10_463m | reverse complement strand
TTTTGTCGGAGATGTCCATTAGTCAAGTGTTGTTAGTTCAAAAATTTCTCCACACTCCGAACGAATATTTCTACACCCATTGCTAAGGCTGTTTCATCAAAATCAAATCTAGGGTGATGATGGGGATAGGCGAGATTTTTTTCAGGGTTGGCAGATCCCAGAAAGAAATAACAACCAGGGACTTCTTGCAGGAAAAATGACATATCTTCACCGCCCATTGTTTGGCATTCTGGGACAATACCAATAGGGGTTTCAATCACTTCTACTGCTACTGATTTTACCAGTTCTGCTATACCTGCATCATTGATGACTGGTGGATAAAGACTCCAGTATTCTAAGTCATATTTTGCACCATGACTTTGACAAACTCCGGCAATAATTTGCTCAACTCGCTGGTTAAAAAATCCTTTTAAGTCAGGGTTAAAGTACCTGATAGTCCCACTCATCTGGGCTTTATCGGCAATGATATTCAGCTTAGTGCCGGCATGAAGTTCGCCCACTGTCACCACGGCCGAATCAATGGGGTTAACGTTACGCGCCACAATGGTTTGTAGGGCATTGACAATTTGGGCAGCAACGACGATGGAATCAATGGTTTGATGGGGCATAGCACCATGTCCACCTTTACCCAAAATGGTGCAGTTAAAGCACTCTACAGATGCCATTAACGCCCCAGGACGAACACCGACTGTACCCAATGGTAAATTATTCCATAAATGTAACCCGATAATTGCATCCACATCAGGGTTTTTGAGTACTCCGGCTGCAATCATGGGTTTTGCACCACCTGGGCCTTCTTCGGCTGGCTGGAAGATGATTTTCACTGTACCGCTAAAATCGTGCCGATGCTTGTGAAGATAGTAAGCTGTACCAAGTGCGATCGCAGTATGTCCATCATGTCCACAAGCGTGCATGACTCCATCATGTTGCGATTTGTAGGGAACCTCATTCAGTTCTTGAATTGGCAAAGCATCCATATCAGCCCGAATTGCCAATACTTTCTCAGCACCAGGTTTGTTTCCCTTGATCATAGCCACAATACCAGTTTGAGCTATGCCAGTTTCATGCTCTATTCCCCATTTTTGCAACTGGCTAGAGACTAACTCAGCAGTGAGTTGTTCTTTAAATCCCAACTCTGGTTTTTGATGCAGTCGCCGCCGCCACTCGACTAATCGCGGTTGCAATGAGCGAATTTCCAGACGAACGCGAGATAAATCTACAGATGAGTTGGGAAAAGTGGAAACCATGATTAAAACAAGCTCATTTCGGTAAAGCTAACTGAGAATATCTTCTTAGTTTAATCTTTCTCAAAAAGTTCAGCGTGAATATTTCATCTGTATTTATTCATATCTTGTACCAAGCGACTAGAAGTCACGGCTACACAGGCGAAACCCGCCTACGCGGGTTAAAAACCTTTTCCAAGGGTTCCTGGGCTAGGTGCAAGATGCGTGTTTATTCACAAAGGCTACATCAGCTTAGTCTTTCCCAATCGAGATTTGATGCTACTTGAGCAAGTTTATCCAAATCTTCTAAATTATCTAAATAAGGTAAACAACCTAAAACTGGCGTATTAGTCAGAGATTGAATTAAATCTGATGGTGTCCAGTCGGCTATTTCCGCATCTGTACGGGGTTGTACACAATTCAGCACAATCCCTTTAAGATTTACCTTTGATTGCCTAGCCAATGCCACATTCGCCACAGCTTGAGCGATCGCACCTAATTTGACTGGTACTACCAATACTGTAGGTAAACACCAATCACCTGCTAAATCTGCCACTATCAACTCATCAGTGATGGGTGAACCTAAACCACCTAAAGCTTCTACTAGAACAAAATCACGCTGCGATCGCAACTGAGAAAAAGCTTGCCACACCACAGCCAAATCCACCCTACGGTTTTCCTTAGCGGCAGCGATGGGAGGGGCTAGGGGGGCTGTAAAATACAAAGGTGTAATTTCTTGGGCAGATTGTTCTAAAGAAAATAACTTTTGATATAATTCGCGATCGCCTATCCCCGATTGAATAGGTTTCATAATTCCCCAGCTACGCTGCGGATAATATTTTTGCCAGTAGGCTGCCAACGCTGTTGTTAAAACAGTTTTGCCAGCATCTGTATCAGTACCAGTAATCAGTAATGTGTTTAACAATCTATTCTGTGATTACTTTTGCAATATTTATAGTCATGAATAATTATACTACATCTTAAACCTTGTCTACTCTGAGAACTGTAGTTTGTAGTCAAGATGGTGAGATTGCTTCCTTACGTCGCAATGACAACAGATCCACTTTTCATGATGGACAACGTTTAGCTTTTAATTAATATAGCAAAGTGCTGAGTGCTGAGTGCTGACTCAAGAAAGTTAAGTATAGTAAGTTTCTTCCCCCCTGCCCCCCTGCCTCAGCAAAGGAATGTTTTTTTAATTGAAAGTCCCTATGGGGTGTTATTTTCCCCTCCCAAATTTGGTTTAAGTATCGGCGGTGTTGTTGGGGTGAGAAATGGCGTTGGTTCTGTCGGTGTTTCTGTAGGTGTTGGAGTAGGAAGGAGAAAGGGCGTTGGCGTTTCTGTTGCTGTCGGTGTGGGAGTTGGTGTTGGTGTCTCTGTGGGGGTGGGTATAACCTGACAGGGGTAGGTTTTTTACATTCTCGTGATGGTAAGACAAGGTGGACAAGGAAGGAAAGTAGACAAGGGAGGAAAACCGTACAAAACCATATTCTCTTGG
>PWQB01000316.1 GCA_003556955.1 Nostocaceae cyanobacterium CSSed10_463m | reverse complement strand
TATCTTTAAATCACAAAGTAGAAATGAGAGAGTTTTTCAAATAGAAGGAATTTTGCAGCAGTTAAAAACTTTAGATGAATCTGAAATTTCCTGAAACTTCCTTGTCTAGTGGTTTTGACTCTCCATTTCCTCTTTTTTCCTCCCTAAAATTTATTTGGCTGGATTTTTAATTAACCCCATGCTTTTCTGCTCATAAACTACACGGATAGCTTGTTTTAATACAGGGAGTTTTCTGTAAAACAGAATAGACCCTAAAATACAAACTATGCCATTAATAATTAACGTATTGGGAGCGCCAATTTGATTGGCTAAGAAGCCACCTACTAGATTTCCTAAAGGTAACATTCCTAAAAATGACATTGTGTATAAGCTCATCAATCGCCCCCGTTTATCATCTTCAACAATTGTTTGGAGAAATGTATTACTAGCAGCGATTTGGAGAATGGTTCCTAAGCCAACAAACAGCATGATGAATAAGGAAAGAGATAACAACCGAGATAAGGAAAAAGCAATCAGAGCAATTCCTAAAATTGCTGGTGCTAAGGCAATTAATTTACCAATTCCGATGATTGTTCTGCGTGTAGCTAGATAAATACCACCAAAGGATGCTCCAATCCCCGATGCAGTCATCAAAAATCCCAATGTTTCGGCACTACCTTTGAGGATATCTTCTGCAAAAATTGTCAGCAGAATTGTATATTGCAGTCCCATGAAACTGATTAAGGCTGATAATAATAATATGGCGCGAATTGCTGGAAAGTTAAAAGCATAAACAAATCCCTCTGCAACTTTTTGGAAAGGATTACCAATTGTCACTGCAATTTGTCTGGGTTTAATATTCATTGCCAATAAGGCAGTGATGACAGCAATATAGCTTAAGCCATCAATTAAAAAACAATAAGCAGCGCCAATACTGGCTATGAGTAAACCGCCAATAGCTGGGCCGATTAATTGCGCTGCATTAATCATAGTTGAATTCATGGCGATCGCATTGGCTAAATCTTCTCTACGTTCCACTAATTCCGGCGCAAATGCTTGGCGTGCGGGTGAATCAACTGAGTTAATCAATCCTTGAAACAAGCTTAGTCCAATGATATGCCATACCTGAATTGTACCAGTTAACGCCAGCACCGCTAAGGCTAAAGACTGAATCATCGAAAATATTTGTGTCCCAATTAAGGTACGATATCGCGAAAAACGATCTACAAAAACTCCCCCAAAAGGCGCAAGAAAAAAACTAGGAATTTGACTAGAAAATCCCACAATTCCCAACATTACCGGGGAGTTTGTTAAATGATACACTAGCCAAACTGTGGCAATATGTGTCATCCATGACCCAATCAAGGAAAGTCCTTGTACGGCAAAAAACAGACGATAGTTTCTTGACTTCAGCGCTGGTAATAGGGGCTGCTTTGGGTTTGCGTCTGTATTAGCCATGCAATAGTTCCTATTTGAATCAACTACGTGATATTTTCTGCTGGGATTTTTAACACCTGATTCATTGGTGGAAAACCCTTTTTAGTATCTGTATTCAGTGACTTTTTCATTAAGGTAATCAATAAACCAGAAAAAGTTTCTCGGTGAATGAACTCGACAGAATTTTTGTCTAATTGTTTAATCGTAAAAATATGCTCACCTATAAATAATCCAGGTATGGGAAGACCACCTCACCAGCGCAGTTCTCTATTCGCCTCGGCTTCTAAGATAATAGGTTTAAACTTCATTTTCCACTCTCTGAAGGCTGAATAAAAACTGTCAATTTTTGTCCTTTTTTAATCTCACCCTGAACTTCCCTAATAAATGGGTTCCATCGGTGGTAACTGTCAAAATCGGTGATTATTTGCCATACAGTTTCAGAACTCGCATTAATTTAAATTCTGGTGTATGCTTCCATCTTGATTCTCATTAAGGCTTACTTAAACTTTATTTAGATAATAATTTTTCACCCAGTTGAATAATATGGGCAGAATCTTAGGAAAGATTAGCGATCGCTTTACAGCAGTTCCCGGTGTTATGAGGTACAGATATTAATGATAAAACTCTTGTGGTGCGGGCATCTTGCCCGCTATGTGTACCTCATAGCAGAAAGAAGTGCTTTATTCAATATCTGATACCATGAATCGTCAAAACACTTGTAGAGACTTTCCATGAACGTCTCTACACCTAAATTCGTACTTGGTTTCAGCAACGCCGAATCTTGAGAAAGCCTGTAATACACCTACTCAGGCAAAAAATCTTGATTTAAACATTCGTCTGTAGTGAAAGGAGACTCCAGAGGAAAAGTATCAACTAATAAACCAGTTTCATCACTAGCTTGATTTCTGGCATCTTGATAACACTCAGGGAAAACTTCCTGAAAATACGGTTTCAAACTAGGACTATCTTTAAAAGTTCTTGCCAACCTGCGGCGATGTTCTCTAATTGTCGCCTTCCAACTATTGGAGCGTTTTTCCTGCTGATATCTATATTTCAATAGATGAGTTAGTATAACAACTAAATTACTTTCAAGCGCGTGTTTTTCGCTTTTTCCCATGCTTTCGATTTCTTCGACTAGATTTGCCAAATCAACTTCAGCAAACTTTCCGGCTTTGAGTTGTTTAGCTGTCGTGTCTAGCCACAGATGAAAATCTTGGTCGTAAAGATTAGACTGATTAAAAACAGTTGGTTGAGGTGCTGTCATTTAGTTTTCTCACCTTCTCAGAGACACCGATCAGCTACGAT
>PWQB01000368.1 GCA_003556955.1 Nostocaceae cyanobacterium CSSed10_463m | reverse complement strand
CGCAGGGTACGATAGCGACGTAATCGCCTAAAACTCTGGGATTGCTTCCCTACTCGGAGCCTGTTGCGAGCGTAGCGTGGCAATCCGGTCGCAATGACAAATTTTGCTTACGTAAGTCCTGGAAGTTTAAAGTAATTTCTAACTCCCCCTTGCTCCCTGCTCCCCTCTCCCCTGCCTCTTCACTCCCCCCTGCTCCCTGCCCCCGTTCCTCTTCTCCCCTGCCTCTTCTATGGTTCTACCCAGCGTCCATCTTCCTTAATCAGGTTAATCAATTCCTCAACCCCTTGAGCTTCTGGGACTTTTTTAATTTCTTCTCGGCCACGATATAAAGAAATGTAACCTGGGGTTTTACCAACATAACCATAGTCGGCATCTGCCATTTCTCCAGGGCCGTTGACAATGCAACCCATTACGGCTACATCCAACCCAGTTAAGTGTTTGGTGGCTTCTCTAACTTTGTGTAAAACTTCCTCTAAATTGAATAAAGTCCGCCCACAAGAAGGACAAGCCACATACTCAACCATTGTTTTCCGCAATCCTAAAGCTTGCAGAATGCTGTAACAGACGGGAATTTCCTTTTCTGGTGCTTCTGTCAGTGAGACGCGAATTGTATCACCAATGCCATCAGCTAGTAATGTGGCAATTCCGGCTGTGGATTTAATGCGTCCATATTCGCCATCGCCGGCTTCTGTGACACCCAAATGTAAGGGATAATCCATACCCAATTCATCCAAGCGTTTAGCCATCATCCGATAAGCGGCTATCATCACGGGAACCCGTGAGGCTTTCATGGAAATTACCAAGTTACGGAAATCTAAGGATTCACAAATGCGAATAAATTCTAAGGCAGACTCCACCATCCCTTGTGGAGTGTCGCCGTAGGTAAATAGCATTCTTTCGGCTAGAGAACCATGATTTACGCCAATTCGCATGGCTTTACCTTGATCTCGCAAGGAAACTACTAAAGGTTCTAGAGTTTCGCGGATTTTGTCGCCAATTTCATCAAATTCGGTTTTAGTATATTCGCTTCTATTGGAGTTGGGTTTCTCGAACACATACAACCCCGGATTAATTCGTACTTTTTCGATGTGCTTGGCGACTTCCAGGGCAATTTTCATGCCATTATGATGCACGTCGGCCACAATTGGCACATCTTGATAAGTTTTAATTAATTTTTGTTTAATTTCCGCCATCACTCTAGCGTGAGCCATACTTGGCACTGTGACGCGGACAATTTCACAGCCAATTTCGTGTAAACGACGAATTGCTGCTACGGAACCATCAACATCAAGAGTATCCTCGTTAATCATCGACTGCACTACCACCGGGTAGTTACCCCCAATAGTGACATTTCCCACTTTTACAGGGCGAGTTTTACGCCTCTGAATTTTGGTATCAAAGATGGGTTGATCTGTCGTGGTGTCAATAGTTGTAGGAGTTGGCAGAGTTTGCATAACCTAATTAGGTAAATTTGCTGTGGTTAAAATATCAGATTGAAAGTCTCTTTCTCTCAGATTGCCACATTCAGAGTATTTTTGGACAAGAAAATTGAAAAAAGGGGACAAGTCTACAAAATTTGATGAATACGCACAAAAACTTGCTCAATGAAATCAACTGCATCATTAACCATTGATTTATCAATATCCCAGCGATTACTTGAAAATTGCTGATATCTATATATCATAAGAGTTTTCAGCCCATATCGCAGGTTTTGTCCTCTATATCGGGTCACTACCACATAGAGGTTTTGCAAAAGTGTATTAGTATTCGTTCAAACAACAAAATATAGCTGCTAGTTTGATTTATGGTGGTAAGTCGGAGTCAGGTTGGACGCAAGAAAACCACTACGGCGCTTTCTGTTGGGCAAGAAACCTACTGTGTAAGCGTTGGCGTTGACTTAGCGTGTCCGTAGGACTCAGTATGCCTGTCGGTAGTTGACTATAATTTAAGATAAATACGATGTACGAACAAATTTCTCACTCACTGTTAAATTCAATACTGGATGATTTAAAGCCGGAAATTCGTCGGCAAGATTTGCGACATTTTTATACCCGTCTTGGGGCGAACTTTTACGCTATTCATTCGCTATTTTCTACGCTGTACGGACATCGTGATGATTTTCAACTGCAAATGTTACGGCTAGTTGAAACAATGGCGAAAGGCTATATTGATCGCTCTCCAGAGTTAGAGCGGTTGGATATTCAACGTGAGCAAGACCACAATTGGTTTTTGTCGCAAAAATGGGTAGGGATGGCTCTTTATTCCAACGGTTTTGCAGAAAACCTGGCAGATTTAGAAAACAAAATCGGCTATTTTCAAGAGCTAGGCATCAATATGGTACATATTATGCCGATTTTGATGTGTCCTAATGGTCAAAGTGATGGGGGGTATGCGATCAGTGATTTTAGACAAATTGACGAGCGCGTTGGTGATTTAGAAGATATTCGCAAAATTGCTCAGGAGTTCCGAAAGCGTGATATTTTGCTGACTCTGGACATTGTGCTTAACCATACTTCTGACGAACATGAATGGGCGCAAAAGGCGAAGATGGGCGATCGCAATTTTCAAGATTATTATTTTATCTTTGAAAACCGAGAAATCCCTAATATGTTTGAGCAAAGTATGCCAGAGGTTTTCCCGGAAACAGATCCAGGTAATTTTACTTGGAATCCCGAAATGGAAAAATGGGTGATGACGGTTTTCCATAATTATCAGTGGGAT
>PWQB01000753.1 GCA_003556955.1 Nostocaceae cyanobacterium CSSed10_463m | reverse complement strand
TGCACCATTGGGTGATCTTCTCGCCCAACCACACTACTGCCCGGACCCTCCGGCGCACCCCAATAGGCACCATATGTTTGCAACCAGTCACTGCCATCCGACACCCAGGCCCATCCAGCTTCCTCCGCTGAGGACTGATGCCCGTTGGTCTCAACAAAGGCCGCAAATTGGGAATTGGTCACTTCGTGCTGGTAGATCCAGTAGGCATCCAGGTTTACCATGTGCTCAGATTTTTCATTATCATCAGCATCATCGTCCTCGCTGCCCATTAGAAACTCACCCTATGGCACATACACCATCAGTGCTCCATCAATAGGGTTTACTTGAAAAACATAATCCTCAACGCCAATTTGTTCAGCACCCAATTCTAGTTGAAAAAATGGGCTAAGCTGATGTTTTGATCATCAAATATGAACGTACAAATTATTGGATGTACTTCATCTGGGATTTCAAAATAGAACTCGTACAGCAGGGAGCTCTTCCCATCTATACCAAATTGAATAAGACTTACATACATATTATCAGGACGATATTCAATACTTTCACATGTCAAAGCCAATCGCTTGGGCCAATTTTGTTCAATACTTTTTTGCCATTCAATCATTATTGCAATGTATTGATAACCAAACCGCGGTAATTTTTGGCCAGTTTGTAGGAGTATTTGATCTTTAATGGTAGCGGATGTAATAAGAAAATCAGAGCCCATAACCAAAACGGGCTCTTCTATTCCAGCAAGTGGTGTAGGGGTAGGAGTAGATGTTGCCGTATTGGTTGGCGTTGGTGTGTAAGTTGGTGTCGGTGTGTTTGTTTGGGTGGCTGTCGTCGTTATTGTTGAGGTTGGTGTCGGTGTAAGGGTAGAAGTGGGCGTTGGTGTAAATTCAGGACCAAGAATCTGTCCAGGCCCACAACTCGTGATAAGAAAGCTCAATGCACACAGTAAGATGACAAATGCCAATTTCCTATTGCTCATCTTAACCTCCTTAATTTAAATAGGCTTACAGAATCATCGCCAATGCAGTTGCGTATTATGGCGCAAATCCAGCCGCTGAGTTTATAAGAAGACAAAAATAATTCAGCCTATCTGGCCAGGTTTATATGCTGAACAGCATCAGCACAGAGTATCAAAAGAATGACAATTAGCATATCTTTCCAATAATGCCAAAGACCATTTAGGGCTATGTAGCTGCAGTGTGGGTTCGAGGATAACTCTATTATATAAATGAAATAATCTTTTGTCAACAAAAAAATGATGAGAATAACTGTCAAGATTTTCCATATTTACACAAGTTAGAGAATACCTTTAACCCCGGACCAGATAGAGGCTAACGGCCATAAGCCAGATAAAGGCGGGTTAGCCGCCTGGATATAAAAGACTGGGTGGAAAAGCGGCCAGCCGCAAGGGTTAGATTTAGACAGTTTACTTTTATCCCAGCTGTAATTCATGTTTGCAGCTGAAATTGAAAAACCCACGAACCCTTGGTCATGTAAGCAACTAACGGCATGACCCACCTGCCGAGCGGTGCGGGCTTAGAAACTTTACCAGCTATGATGAAATTGTGCTTTTAGTGCTGCATACCTTCCAAGCAGAGCGAGGTCAAGTGCGTCCGATGTTGGGCTGCCTTTGACAGCAAATCAACTTACATTCCTTGTCTCTGTTACTATAAGATACTTTGATTAGCCCAGTTGAAAGGGCACTGTGAGCATATCCTGCCATTGGGCAAGTCGCTAAACGAGATATTGTAGATTGCCTAACCTACATTCATCCGAGACTGGCTAATGAGGGTGAGCAGGCCCTGTTTGTAACCAAATGGGTTAAACGCTACACCAAAGGGGGTATGTCCACACTGATCAAAGGAAAGTTAAAAGAAGCTGGTGTCAACGGTCGTTATGGCCCCCATAAACTGCGCCACACCTTCGCCACCAACTATTTACGCAACAAAGGTGGACTTGAGCAGCTGCGGATACAGATGGGACACCGGGATATCAAGACAACCCAGCGCTATCTCTCCCTGGTCCCCGATGATATCAAGCGGTCTCATCAGGCAGCCAGTCCCTATGACCGGTTGAAGGAAAGGCTTTAATCCGATGTCGGATTAATTTTTAGAGATCAATCAACAAACTTCAGGTTTTTAATTTGTAGTTGTTCTCACCCACTTGCTTAATCTTGCAAACACACTTGGCTTTGATCATTGGGCAAAAAGTATTTCTGTTAATATTAATATTGAATTATCAAAAGCTCCCTAAACCAAAAAATTAGTTTTGGTTTAGCTTGTCATGATGAGCTTTTCTGCTGGTCTGTAAATTATTGATTTTCTTCTGTAACCTATCAAGTTTATTTTGCAGATTTTCTTTTCTTTTAGTTCTCTCTTTACTTTGGGAAAAATAAAGGATAATTATCCCGATACCAATAATTAATAAACTTACACCACAAACAAAAAAATTATCAAACAAAATTATGCCTAAAACAGCTATTAACGAGCCACCAACTATAATTTTTAACCCCTCAGAATCACCTAGAACCGCAATTTCGTTCTTAACCTCAGCAACTTCTTTTTTAACTTCGGCAATTTCTTTATCCAATCGAACTATAGCCAATTCGCTTGCTGTATAATCAACACCCCTTGACACCGTCTCAAGTACAGGTTTTAGAGCAATAATACCACCGCTTCTTTTTACTATATGCTCAGTACCGCAATGCATACAAGCAAACCTATCAATATCCTTAGTAAT
>PWQB01000130.1 GCA_003556955.1 Nostocaceae cyanobacterium CSSed10_463m | reverse complement strand
TATAACTGCTCGTAACAATACACCTGTGTTACTGCAAGATGTGGCAGATGTCCGTATTGGTGCAGGTTTAAAGCGTGGGGATGGTAGCTTGGATGGTCAGCCAGCTGTTGTAGTTCTGATTAACAAACAACCGCAAAACGATACACCCACAGTCACGAAAGCCATCGAACAAGCGATGTCAGAAGTAAAAGCTGGCTTACCCGCAGATATCACAGTTACAGAAACCTTTCGCCAAGAAAACTTTATTGCAGCTGCTATTCAAAATGTTACCAGTTCCCTCAGAGATGGGATAATTATTGTTTGCATTATCCTGTTAATGTTTTTAATGAACTGGCGCACCGCCATCATTACTTTAAGCGCCATTCCTCTATCAGTATTAATTGGGATGATGATTCTCGGCTGGTTTGGTCAGGGTATCAATACTATGACTCTGGGAGGTTTAGCCGTGGCTATTGGTTCGGTGGTGGATGACTCGATTGTGGACATGGAAAATTGTTACCGGGGTTTACGCCAGAATCAAGCAGCCAAAAATCCAATCCATCCTTTTAAGGTGGTTTATAACACTTCGGTAGCAGTTCGAGTTAGTGTAATTTTTTCTACAGTAATTATCGCCGTTGTCTTTGCACCTATTTTCACCCTCACAGGTGTGGAAGGTCGGATATTTGCGCCGATGGGTGTCGCCTATTTGGTGTCAATTTTTGCTTCAACTTTCGTCGCCATGACTCTATCCCCGGCACTGTGCGCGATTTTACTGGCAAATCGACAACTACCCACAGATGATACTTGGGTGAGTTCCTTAACACAGCGCCTTTATCGTCCTATTCTCGCTTTTACTACACGGTTTCCTAAAGTTATTTTAGTTGTGGCTACAGCTTCCTTAGTTGCCTCTTTGGTAATTTTGCCGACTTTGGGACGGGTATTTTTACCTGAGTTTCAGGAATCATCTTTAGTAAATGCGATGGTGCTTTATCCGGGAAGTTCTTTGGAAGCAACAAATCAAGTAGGATTTGCTTTACAGGATGCACTCAAGGACGACAAACGATTTAAAACTGTGCAGTTAAGGTCTGGACGCGCCCCTGGTGATGCAGATGCTGGGGGGGTGAATTTGGGTCACTTAGATGTGGAGTTGAGTGCAGAAGGTTTGCAGAATCGGGAAGGGAGTATTGAGAAGCTACGGGCTGAGTTTGCGAAGATTCCCGGAGTTGCGCCGAGTATTGGCGGTTTTATCTCTCACCGCATGGATGAGGTATTATCAGGAGTAAGAAGTGCGATCGCAGTGAAGATATTTGGCCCTGATTTAGCAGAATTACGCCGTTTAGGGTCAGAAATCGAGGCTGTCATGGGGGATGTTCCCGGACTGGTAGATTTACAACTTGAACCGCAAGTTCCCATTAGACAGGTACAAATTAAATTTAGCAGAGAAGCCGCCGCCCGTTATGGTTTAACTGTGGGTAATTTGAGTCATACTCTAGAAACAGCTTTGAATGGGCGAGTTGTTTCTCAAGTGCTGGAAGGACAACAATTATTTGATTTGGTGGTGTGGTTACAGCCGGAATCACGCAATAATTTAGATGTGATTCGCAACTTATTAGTAGATACTCCCACAGGTCAAAAAATCCCTCTGGCTCAAGTCGCCAGTATAGACTATGGAACTGGACCGAATACGATTAACCGGGAAAATGTTTCACGTTTGATAGTTGTATCTGCAAATGTTTCTGGTCGAGATTTAGGTTCAGCAGTAGATGAAATTCAAACCAAAATCAGTCAGTCAATACAGTTACCCACAGGTTACTTTATCCAATATGGCGGACAGTTTGAATCAGAACAACGCGCCACTGCAAATTTACTGTTATTTGGCGGCATAGCATTTGTTGTAATTGCAGTTTTAATGTATTTTGCTGTTAAATCTGTTGCGGCTATGTTGATGATTATGGTTAATTTACCTCTTGCACTTGTGGGGGGTGTTATTTCTATTGCGTTAGGAGGGGGGATTATTTCTGTGGCTTCGTTGGTGGGATTTATTACTTTGTTTGGTGTGGCTACACGTAATGGTTTGTTGTTAGTGGATAATTATAACAACAAGTTGGCGGAGGGAATGCCTTTAAAGGAGGTGATTTTTCAAGGTTCTATGGAGCGTTTAGTTGCTATTTTAATGACGGCTTTAACTTCGGCTTTAGGAATGGTTCCTTTGGTGGTGGGGACTGGTGCTGGTAAGGAAATTTTGCAACCTTTGGCTGTGGTTGTTTTGGGTGGTTTGTTTACTTCTACGGCTTTAACTCTGCTGGTTTTACCTGCTTTGTATGCTCTATTTGGTAGGTTTCTGATTCCGCAGGAAATACAGCCTTCTGGGAATGTGGAAAATGGTAAAGCTGTGGGCGCAGTTTGGGAGTTTTAAACGAACCGCAGAGACGCAGAGGACACAGAGGAAGAGTTAGGAGAGGTTTTGACTCCCCCTTCCCTGGTAGGGAAGGGGGTTGGGGGGTTAGGTTTATATTATATTTTTTAACGCCCACTTACTTAATTATTTTTGAGGAGTAAATCAATGAAATCTCTATTTTCAAGTTTGATTGTTTTAGGAAGTGTTGGACTGCTTTTTGTGGGTGCTTGTAGTAATGGTAATGAGGTAGCTAACACAGAAAATCCAGCTACACCCAGCGCCGAAATTCCGGCTGCTTCTGTTGCACCTGTAACTAAATCAAATCACGAACATGGCGCAACTAAGGGTGGTCAAGT
>PWQB01000092.1 GCA_003556955.1 Nostocaceae cyanobacterium CSSed10_463m | reverse complement strand
TTAGTAATTGAGCATATCTGTAAACCCGCCCCTACCCACTCAGCACTTTCCTATGGCTAAACGACTACAAAATTCACCAACCTACCAGGAACCACAATCACCTTTTTAATTTCCTTGCCCTCAATGTAACGCTGAACTAATTCAGATTCACGGGCGTACTTTTCCAACTCGGCTTTATCAGCTTGGGCGGGAACTTCAATATCAGCACGCTTTTTACCATTAATTTGAATCACCAAAGTAATTTCGTCAGCAACCAAAGCAGCAGGGTCAAAAGATGGCCAAGTTTGAGTGTGGATGGAATTACTATTACCTAATAACTGCCACAATTCATCAGCAATATGTGGGGCAAAGGGCGCTAACATCATCACTAAAGTCTGAATACCTTCAGCATAAATTGGTGAATTTTTGCAGTCGGCATCAGTGAGGGCATTACTTAACTTCATCAATTCAGAAACGGCTGTATTGAATTGATATTCGTCTTCTAAGTCCTCTGTCACAGCTTGAATAGCCGTATGAATTGCCCGCCGTAATTCTTTTTCTGGCTTACTTAAATCAGAGAGTTGGGCTTTTTTGCGTGATACCCCAGCCGCAGCATAATCACTCACCAAGCGCCATACCCGATTTAAAAAGCGAAATTGCCCTTCTACATCAGCTTCATCCCACTCTAAATCTTTTTCTGGGGGGGCTTTGAACAAGATAAACATCCGCGCTGTGTCTACACCATACTTACTAATTACGTCTTCCGGTGCTACACCATTACCCTTAGATTTTGACATAGTGGCATAAAGCCGTTGTAATGGTTCCCCTGTCTGCGGGTCGCGGGGGTCGGCGGCATTCACTAAATTAGAGGGAACCCATTTATCTTTACCCCCCTTATTAGGATTCATGTAAGTTAAACCCTGTACCATGCCTTGAGTTAACAGGCGTTGAAAGGGTTCATCAAAGTTCAATAAGCCTCTATCCCGTAGGACTTTAGTAAAGAATCGGGAATATAACAAGTGTAAAATCGCGTGTTCAATGCCACCCACATACTGGTCTACTGGCATCCAGTCATTAGTTTTGGTGGGGTCAAATACTTGTTGCTCATTTTGTGCATCAGGATAGCGCAAGAAATACCACGAGGAATCAATAAAGGTATCCATCGTATCGGTTTCTCGTTTGGCTGGAGTGCCGCAAGTCGGACAGGGAACATTGACCCAACTTTCTAACTGAGTTAAAGGTGAACCACCCCGTCCAGTTAATTCCACCTCATCTGGTAACTTGACTGGCAAATCTTCATCGGGGACTGGAACTATTCCACAATTTGGACAGTGAATAACTGGGATAGGTGCGCCCCAATACCGTTGTCGAGAAATTAACCAATCCCGTAGGCGATACTGTACCCGCAGTTTACCAAAATTTTGTTCTTCAGCATATTTAATGATAGCGGCTTTGGCATCTGGGGAATTCATGCCAGTAAAAGACCCAGAATTAATTAAAACTCCTGGTTCTGTATATGCCTGGTTGTATTCAATTTTAATCAGTTTGGTGATTTCATCTGTTTCTGATACGGGAGTTAAGTCAAAATCTGCTACATCTTCGGGTGCAGCAATCACAAACTCAATAGGTAAATTATAAACACGGGCAAATTTAAAATCTCGCACGTCATGAGCGGGTACACCCATAACCGCCCCAGTACCATATTCATACAGTACATAATCGGCAATCCAGATGGGTACTTCTTCCCCGTTAAAGGGGTTGATGACTTTGCCACCAGTGGGGATACCCCGCTTTGGTTTATCATCAGCAGTCCGTTCTAATTCGCTTTGTTGAGAAACTTCTTGAATAAAAGCTGCTACGGCGCTTTTTTGTTCTGGGGTGGTAACAACCTGAGTCAAAGGATGTTCTGGTGCTAATACTAGATAGCTCACACCATAAACTGTATCTGGGCGTGTGGTGTAGACAGCGATTTTCTCGTCCATTCCCACCACAGGAAATTCTAAATAAGCTCCAGTGGATTTACCTATCCAATTAGCTTGCATTAACTTGACCCGTTCCGGCCAACCTGTTAATTTTTCTAAATCATTAAGTAATTCTTCGGCATAGTCGGTAATCTTTAAAAACCACTGCCGTAATAGTTTGCGTTCAACTTTTGCCCCACTGCGCCAAGAACGCCCTTCGCTATCAACTTGCTCGTTGGCAATTACAGTTTGGTCAACAGGGTCCCAGTTTACGGCTGCTTCTTTTTGATAAGCTAACCCGGCTTGCCAGAACTGTAAAAAAATCCATTGTGTCCACTTGTAATAGTCTGGTGAACAAGTAGCAAGTTCGCTGTCCCAGTCAATAGACAAACCTAGACGCTTTAATTGCTGCCGCATTTGGGCGATATTTTGATAAGTCCACTTAGCAGGGGGGACTCCTCTATCAATAGCGGCGTTTTCTGCTGGTAAACCAAAGGCATCCCAACCCATTGGGTGGAGTACCCTATACCCTTGCATTCGCTTGAGGCGTGCAATCACATCGGTAATTGTATAATTACGGACATGACCCATGTGGAGGCTGCCCGATGGGTAAGGGAACATGGAAAGAGCGTAAAATTTGGGCTGGTGACTCTTTGCAGGTGTTTTATCTAAGCCAAGTTCTGCCCATGTTTGTTGCCATTTTTCCTCAATGTCTGCTGGGTTATATCGGGAATCCACCAAAAATTCTCCTACGGGACTGTAATCGTGTCTGCTTACATATTGTAGATGCTAGA
>PWQB01000563.1 GCA_003556955.1 Nostocaceae cyanobacterium CSSed10_463m | reverse complement strand
TGCTGCTAGTTGAAAACGCTCGTTGCTTAAACATAGCTGTTCCTCTGCTTGCTTCCGCGCCGTAATATCAAAAGCTGTACCCACAATTTGACGAGGTGAACCGTCAATATTCCGATTAAAAACAGTAACCCGACTAAAAAACCACAGCCATTCGCCATTGGCGTGTCGCATCCGATATTCAAATTCTAAAATTTCGCCATCCTTAGCGACATCAATAAGTTGCAGATGCTCCAGAAATCGCGCCCAATCTTCAGGATGCATTAACGATGGTAGAAACTTAGTATCCATACCTTGCATTTGTTGGGAAGTATAACCCAGTAGGTTAATCACCTGACTATTGGTATAGATATTCTGGTGTTTCATCAAATCATAAACGTACAAAATTCCCGGTGTGGTATCAGCAATGCGTTCAATGAACTGCTGACTCTCTTGTAATTGTGCTTCTGCCAATTTTTTTTCGGTGACATCTCGCCAAGCTGCGACGAAACCATCCCCCATTTGAGTGATGCGAATATCAATAACTCTGGCTGATTCCTGTTTACTCTTTAAAGAAGTATAAACGAGTGATTCTTTAACTAATGGCTGACCAGTATTCACCACTTGGCAGCATTGATCAAACAAGCCATTTTCTCGCATATTCAGCAGAATTCTGCACAGATATTCGCCCTGTTCTCCTGTAATTAGCTGGCTAAATTCACAAGCTGCGGCGTTCATATAATCAACCCGAAACTGGAGGATTTCGCCCGTCCCATCACGCACAGCCGAAAAAATGCCGAAACAATCCAGCATATTCTCTATAGAGGTGCGAAAACGTTCCTCACTGCGTTGCAACTCTTGAGAGAGTTGAGCATTTTTAATTGCTGAGTGAATAGTTGAGCGCAAATATTCGCCCGTGGTTTGTCCCTTAACTAAATAGTCTTGGACACCGCTTTTCATTGCCTGTACTGCCACAGCTTCGTTACCATAACCAGTTAACATAATCACGGCTGGAAAGGTTGGCAACGATTGCTGTTTTAGTGCCGCCATAAATTCCAACCCGTCCAAATCTGGCAGTAAGAAATCTAATAAAATAGCGTCAGGCTGAAACTGCTGACATAATTTTAAAGCTTCTTCTCCTGATTCTTCTTCAAGAATTGTATAACTGTATTCCTGGTCTTGCAGCAGATAACGACGATAAGCCTGGCGATCTTCAGGAGAATCATCGACAATTAAAACAGTTAGCGGTTGCGCCATAACTAGTTGTTAACAGCATCAGGAAGGATTACCATATCTAACCAATAAGTGATGAAAGTTTGAATAGTCTCAACCAATCTATTAATATCAATTGGTTTCAACATATAACTAGCTACACAATATTGGTAACATATTTGAATATCTTTAGGATTAGAGGAGGTGGTAAATACAACGACAGGTATATACTTCAAATCTTTATCCTGCTTGATTTTTTCTAAGACTTCTCGCCCATCAGTTCCCGGTAAATTTAAATCTAGCAAAATAATCGCGGGACGAGGAGAGTTTTGGCTATCACTGTAAGTCCCGGTGTGGTAAAGAAAGTCCAACGCCTCATCGCCATCACTACAACGAAATATAGGATTGGCAACAGATTCTTTTTTCATGATTCGACTTAAGGCTTCAAAGTCTTCGTCGCTATCTTCAATTACTAGTAAAGGTCTGGCAAAATTACCAATCATGGCTTTAGTCAACTCCCTTTAATGTGAAATAAAAAGTACTACCTTCACTGTAAGTTGAATCTAACCAAATTTTACCGCCATGACGTTCTACTATTTTTTTGGCGATAGTCAACCCTGCTCCAGTCCCGCCGCCATATTTACTTGGTCCGTGCAGTCGTTTGAAAATCCGAAAAATTGCTTCAAAGTGTTTATCGCGAATGCCGATCCCATTATCTCGCACGTAGAAGGTGATTGGTAATGACGGTTCATCAATATAACCGATTTCGATCCATTTTTCAGCTTTATCGTTGTATTTGATACAATTTGCAATTAAATTATTAAAAACTTCACCGACTTGGATGCGATCGCAATACACTGTTGGTAGGGGGCGGGGAATTTGAATATCTACGTTCATCTCCTCAATCCGGGCGCTCAATAAGTCTAAACTGCCATGCACAACCTGATTCAGGTCTGTTAACTGCATAGAAAGATCCACTCTTCCCAAGCGAGAAAAATGCAGCAGCGAATCAATTAAATCCTCCATGCGCTGGGTAAGACGAATCAATGTTTTTAATTTTTGCTTCCCTTCTTCGTTGATGGTGTCACCATAATCTTCCATCAAAAAGTTAGAGTAGTTGTGAATACCGCGCAGTGGTTCTTTTAAATCATGAGAAGCAATATAAGCAAAGGCATCTAATTCGTGATTACTGCGTTCTAGTTCAATATTCAACTGTGATATTTCATCGGCTTTTCGCAATATTATGCCAATAATTGCACTTCTCAATTCTAGTGCAGCATTGACTTGATATGATCTCCAGGGCAGCGATTTTAATAAGACTGTTTCTTGCCATAAGTTAAAAGATTTGCGGGGTGATAGGCGGATACTACCATTTTCTTGGATTTCTACAGGTTTATTTGGATTACCTCCCCAATTGACAGTTTGTACCACCTCTGGACGAAACCATAAAACATAGTTTTTTTGACTTTTAGAAATAGAAAGTGACATAACCCCGCTAGCAACATCACGAATTGTTTCTGCGTGGGGGTAAACTTGAGACAATGAAT
>PWQB01000826.1 GCA_003556955.1 Nostocaceae cyanobacterium CSSed10_463m | reverse complement strand
CCACTATAAGCCCAGAGTTGGGGATACATACTGGTAGCAGTAAAGCCTGGAAAGGTGTTGATTTCGTTAATCAATATTTCTCCGGTAGCTTCTACAAAGAAAAAGTCTACTCTTGCCAATCCCGCAGCGTCAACAGCAGCAAAGGCTTGTAATGCCATATCTTGGATTTGACGGATAACGGCATCGGGAACGGGGGCTGGAATCAGTAAATCTGCTTGCCCTGCGGTATATTTAGTTTCATAATCGTAGAAGTCACTATTGAAGGTAATCTCTCCAACGATAGAGGCTTTAGTTTGATCATTACCTAATACGGCACATTCTACTTCCCTCGCAACTACCCCTGCTTCGACTATGATCCGTCTATCATAAGTCGCAGCATTATCTAAAGCCGCTTCTAACTCTTGACGCGATCGCACTTTCGCAATACCCACTGATGAACCTAAGTTAGCAGGTTTGACAAAACAGGGATAGTCCAAAGCTGCTTCAATTTCATCACAGAGTTTGGGAAATATACAAGGATTTGACCACACTTGCGCCCTGGTTAAGGCTTTGTATTTTACTTGGGGTAATCCGGCTTGCTCAAAGGCCATTTTCATGGCAATCTTATCCATACCCAAAGCTGAACCTAAAACACCAGAACCGACGAAGGGTACTTGCATTAATGTCAGTAATCCCTGAATTGTACCATCTTCACCATTGGGGCCATGCAGAATGGGAAACCACACATCCACTTGGGTGACTTGATCGGGTAATTTCCAAGGGTTCAGGTTTTTGTCTTCTATGTGGGGAGTACCAGAGTCTAAAACCTGTTGGGCTAGTTCTCCAGCTAACCAGCAGCCATTTTTTTGGATGTAAAAAGGCAGGATTTCGTACTTATTAGCATTTTCCTCTGCGCTTAAGGCTTGGGCGATCGCTCTTGCTGAACTAATTGAAACTTCATGTTCCCCGGAACGCCCCCCAAATAGCAGTCCCACCCGCAGTTTTGTCATTTTGAGTACCTATTTGTTTTCACTGGCTGAGAGTTTATCACAACCTGCTTTGGTTGCTATATTTTTTTGTGGCTACTATAAATTTATTTCGGTGCTGCTGGGAAATATAAAATTAAACAAACCACAGAGACGCAGAGAACACAGAGAAAGAAGGAAGGAAGAGAGAGAGTTTATGGAGTTGGGTTATTTCAATTTAAATTCATCAAATTTTACTACGTCTGAATCGGGTTGACTGGTATCAAAATAATAACTGGTTACTATTCCTGTGCCTGTGTCAAAGATGCTAAAAACGGTGATGTCGTTACTGGCTATATAAGGAAGCGGTTGATTATTTTCGTCTAGTAAAGGTGTAATTGTGGGGATGACTGGTTGCAATCCGTAAGGATCACCCAGTGCAGTATAATCTTCTTGATATCCAATTGGGATTTCTCGTTTTTTGTTCTCCCAAGCTGCTCCGTAGGAGTTACCCACATTTGATGTTTCGAGAAAGTGCATCCCGCTAGGGCTAACAAAGCGGTTCGATAAATGGGAATGTCCATATAATACGAACTGCACATCCGCCGCTTCTAATAAGGGAATCAAATCACGGTTGATATAATCTGCATCTTTGGGGTATTCGTAACGAACTGCCGTAATTTTCCCATTTTGATCACGTTCTATGATCTGCACTGGATTAGTATAAGCTGGGACGATGTTATCACCCAAAGTATGAGGTGGATGATGGAACATCACAACTGTGTATTTGGCTTGTTGAAATTCTGGACTTTTAAGTTCTGCTTCTAACCAATTATATTGCTGACTACCTTTAGCAATGGGTTCAAAAATTAACTGTCCATAACCCCAATTTTCTGGATTGTCTAAATCCTGGGCGGCTTCTTTATATGTACCTTTATATGCTGTATTTAAGTTGGGAGTCCGCCACGTATTGGTGATGTAAAGAACCACCAAACGCACATCCCCAAAGCTAACTGCATAATACTTTTTTCCACCTGTTTTACTTTGAGGTAGGCTGAAAATCTCTTCATAAGTATAAGTATTAAAAGAATTATCTATTAAAGATTTCCCACTATATAATCTTTGAGCAACGTCACGAGGAATGGTATCTTTAAATTCATTATTTAAACTGTTGGTTCTCTCAAACCGTCCCATAACTTCATGATTACCAATGGCTGTAAACATGGGCGCGTGTTGAATGATTTCACCACCTGTATAGGTGGTTTTAACACCATTGTGTGTCATTTCATAGTGAGCATGACCTTGTAAAGCGGGAAATAATGCACCACCCCGACTATCATCAAACCATTCCGAGGCGCGATCGCTCACATTAATTAAATCACCAGCGAACCACACCCCATCAACTTGTCCCACTGTTTCCACCACCTTTTGCAGATTTGCGGCTGTCATGGGTTTTAGTTGATGGTCTGAAGTCAGGAGAATCTTCAATGCTTGTCCTGGTTCTGGAGTCGGTGCGAGGGTAAAAACATCACTGCTAACACTTGCGCCATCTTCGCGCACACTCATGACACGATAGGGAACACGCACACCAACAGTTAACCCAGTTACCTCGGCCTCGTGTCGCCAAATGTCACGTTGAACAGGCTGATTTATAGTTTTATTTGCTACTTTTGATTGCTGGTCTTCTCTGGTGCGGCTGAGTTTAGTAGTTCTAGCCAAGCTTGATTTATCCAGATTTTCCCCATAAGTAACTACGTGGTTTTTACCAGGAAACTCAGTAAACCAAACTACT
>PWQB01000520.1 GCA_003556955.1 Nostocaceae cyanobacterium CSSed10_463m | reverse complement strand
CAACTCACCCCGGCTTGCTGCTCTCCTCTAGACTGCCTCTTCCCCCTACCTTAACCAGCCGCTAGAAACTCACCGATCATTTTTACTTCTGGCTGTAAGCAAATAGACCAACGTTCTTTGACTTGCTGCTGGATATGATGAATCAGCGAGAAAATATCGCTGGCCTTAGCCCCACCACGATTGACAATAAAATTAGCGTGTAATAATGCTACTTGCGCTCCGCCAATTTGGTAACCTTTTAAACCTGTTTGTTCAATTAACCACCCAGCAGCATAAGGTGTAGGATTGCGGAACACACTGCCACAACTGGGGAAATTGTAGGGCTGGGTACTTAGTCGATGTTGTTTATGTTGCTTGGTTGATGCCAAAACCAAGGCGGGATCAGTACCCGGTTGGAGTTGGAAGGTGGCTTGGGTAACAATACGTTGACAACCCCTGTCTGTAGACGATTCGCTATTTTGGAGCGATGAAGACCTATAGCTATAACCTATCTGGGCAGGGGTGAGAGTTTCTAATGTCCCGTCGGGGGAAAGTACCTCGGCGCTCACTAACATATCTGCGATACAGCTATTATGCGCCCCAGCATTCATGACTACAGCACCGCCAACAGTTCCAGGGATACCAACAGCCCACTCTAGTCCTTGCCAACCTAATTTTGCTGCTTCCCAGGCTAAAGAGGGAATTGATTCTCCGGCTGCTACTGTTAATTGACCTGTTTGGGGATCAAAGTAGCTATGGCGCAGATGACGAGTAGAAATTACTAAGCCTGGTAAACCGCGATCGCTCACTAACAAGTTAGAACCTGCACCTAATATTGTTACAGGTAAACCATGTTCTTTTGCATATTCAACACTGGCTTGCAGTGCTTCTAAATTCCGAGGGGCAACGTACCATTCGGCTGCTCCCCCAACTCTATAGGAAGTAAATGCAGATAAGGAAGCTTGTGACTTAATGGTACAATCTGTACCTTTTAAGTAAATTATTTTGCTATCAGTTGAATCTTCTGTTTCCTGCTTCTGTGTAGTTGAAGCAAAAATGGTGCAGACATTTCCAGCTGCCTGGGAAATTTTCATCTTTACGTAAATTTGTGAACTTTTACTTTTAACTGCCGTAAAATTACAGCGATAGTATCAATCGATAGAATCGTTGCTAGAGGAAAACTGCTGTTTTTGCTACATCTAGGATGTGGCGGTAGCAGGTTCGCATAGTGTAGTAATTACTTCAGGAATTACCTGATTTAAATTCCCAGCACCTAGAAACAGTGCTAAATCTCCAGGATGTAGCATTTGCACCAAGAATTCACTCATTAAGGGCAGATTTGGTTGATACAGCACTTGTGGGTGGAGTTTGGCTATTTCTGCTGCCAATTGTTCACCGCTAATTTGCCCTAAATTGGGTTCGCCGGCACTGTAAATATCTGTCAGCACAACTAAATCAGCATGAGTAAATGACTCAGCAAATTCTGCCAAAAATGTCAATGTGCGACTATAGCGATGCGGCTGGAAAATGGCTACCACTCTCTGTCCTGGTCTGGCTTGTAAACGTGCAGCAGCCAGAGTAGCACGAATTTCACTGGGGTGGTGAGCATAGTCATCGATGAAGGTAATACCACCAACTTCTCCCCGCAATTCAAAGCGTCGTCTCGCTCCTTCAAAGGTGGCAATTCCCTTGGCGATCGCGCCGAATTCTAAACCCAAGGTTCGACCCACAGCTACTGCTGACAAAGCATTACTCAAATTATGCCGACTCAGTAACCGTAATTTCAATACTCCCAAGGCTTTGCCTTTTTCCCAAACTAGGGCTGTGGTGCCATCAGCACGGTAGTCAATATTAGTAACGGTATAATCTGCTCCTGTCTCTGGGTTGAGGCTGTAAGTAGTAGACGGTTGGAAGCGTTCGCGTACTGTGTCACAATCAATACAACCAATCAGAGTTTTACAACTATCAGCAAATTTTTGGAAGATGTTAACTACTTCTTCTAATGTGTCGTAGTGGTCAGGATGATCCAGTTCAATATTAGTAATAATGCCAATTTCTGGAGCGTGTTTCACTAAGGAACCATCCGATTCATCGGCCTCTGCTACCAAGTACTTGCTTTGCCCTAATCGCGCATTTCCTTCCCAAGCATCAACTTCACCACCAACAATAATTGTCGGGTCTAAACCAGCTGCTAACAGCATATAGCCAATCATGCTACTGGTAGTAGTTTTACCGTGGGTGCCGGCAACTGCGATGCTATGGTAATCTGAAATCAGGGCAGCTAGTACATCTGAACGATGCAAAATTGGACAACCTAATTCTAGTGCTGCTTTGTATTCCAAATTATTGCCATTAATTGCTGTTGAACAAACAACTTGAGGCAGTGTTGACTTGCTAGCATTAGCTAATATTTCTGGTGAGGTTAATAATACTTCATTCCCTGATTCACTAGATTGGAAGAATTCAAGATTACTTGCCTCTTGTCTACCAAAAATATGTGTTCCAATAGACTCCAACTTGCGTGTAATATGACTTGAACGCAGATCGGAACCTGATACTGGCATTTGACGCTTTGCTAGAACATAAGCTAGGGCAGACATACCAATGCCACCAATGCCAATGAAATGAAATGGTCTGCCACTAAAATCTACATAATTACTCATTGATTAGTCCTCTTACACCACACCATAATCACAAATGACACGCGTATCATAACAGGAATTTGATTTTTACCGTAACTGCCCTTGCATCTTGTTT
>PWQB01000231.1 GCA_003556955.1 Nostocaceae cyanobacterium CSSed10_463m | reverse complement strand
GGGGATCTGCCAGTGCCTAAAATCACAGCCAACCACTTTTCAAACACCCTCTAAGGAAGCAATCTCACCATCTTGACTAAAAACTACAGTTCTCAAAGTAGACAAGGTTTACTTGGGAAAAGCTGGTGTATTGGATTGCTGTGATGGTTGTGACAACTTTAAAAATCTGTTTGCAAAAAGAGCGCCCTGGGTAAAAATTAAGGATTGTGGTGGAACGGCATCCAGAAAATAAAGTATAATATAAACTCGGTCTAATTGTCAGATAATTGGGGTAATTACTAGGATTACTCTTAGTTGAGCAGAGGGGCTTAAATGTCTAAAGTAGAAGGCTTTAGGGTAAGGAATTACAGAGTTCTTCGCGATATCACTTTGGGAAAATTGTGGAACACGCAGAATGCCAAGCCATTAACGGCAATGACAGCAGTTATCGGTAAGAATGGTGTGGGAAAAAGTACCATTTTCGACACTTTTGGTTTTCTTGCAGACTGCTTGAAAAATGGAGTAGAGGAAGCGTGCGATTCTCGTGGTCGTGGGGGCTTTGAGAGAATTCGTTCCCAAGGACAAGAGGGAAGTATTGAGTTTGATATCTATTATAAACAGGATCATAATGCCCGACCAATTACTTATGAGTTGGCAATAGATATTGACTCCTCTGGAAGACCTTATGTAAAAAGGGAAAGACTCAGACAACGCAGAAAAGGACAAAATAGAGGACAACCTTTTTCCTTTCTAATTCTCAATGAAGGTAGAGGAATCGCATGGAAAGGTGAACAGGAAGGCAAACAAGTTGATGAAGAAAAAGGCGATTTTGATTTATCACAATTAATAGAAAAAATACAAAGAGGTGAAGCGGAAGAGGAGAGCAAAGAAACTGAGGTAGTAGAACTTGACGATCAGCGAAAACTGGGAATTGCCACTTTAGGCTCACTCAAACAACACCCAAGAATTTCTCTATTTCGGAGATTTATTGAAGGATGGTATTTAAGCTATTTTACTCCAGATGCTGCACGAAGTTTACCTCTGGCTGGTCCACAAAAGCATTTAAATATTCATGGCGATAATCTGGGTAATGTAGTTCAGTTCATTGAGAGAGAACATCCTAAAAAATTTCAATCCATACTTGAAAATATATCTAGCAAAATTCCAGGTGTCAACAAAATTAGCACCGAAAAAAGCCCAGACGGCAGACTCCTTCTGCGTTTCAATGACAAGGGTTTTGAAGATCCTTTTTATGCTCAACAAATGTCAGACGGAACACTGAAGGTATTCGCCTATCTCCTCCTATTAGAAGATCCTTCACCACCACCATTTTTGTGCATCGAAGAACCAGAAAATGGACTTTACCATAAACTTTTAGAAACCCTAGCGATGGAATTTCGCGAACACGCTACAGGTCAACAAGGAGGGTCACAAATATTTGTTACCACACATCAACCATACTTTGTAGATGCTCTGGAACCGGATGAGGTTTGGGTTTTGGAAAAGGGCGAGGATGGATTTGCTCAAATTAAGCGTGCTAGTGAAGATCCTCTGATCAATAACCTTGTTTCTGAAGGTTTACCCCTGGGCGGACTTTGGTACAGTGACTATTTGGATGCAAGGTAAGTATATGCACTTTGAAATACTCATTGAGGATAAATCAGGCAAAACTGCTCTTGAAATTCTTGTTCCAAAAATTATTAATACTGAAGAACACACATTTCAGATCCATGCTTACAAAGGAATAGGGCATATTCCTAAAAATCTCACATCTACTTCTGACCCCAAAAAACGAATTCTGCTCGACCGGTTGCCGCGACTTATTCAAGGCTACGGCAATACATTATCTCATTTTCCTGCTGTCCTTATAATCGTTTGCGATCTGGATAACCGATGTCTGAGTGCTTTTCGCAAAGAACTACTTGAACTCGTCAATTCTTGTCATCCTCAGCCAAAGACACAATTTTGTATCGCTATTGAGGAAGGAGAAGCATGGTACTTAGGTGATTTAGCAGCAGTGAAGGCAGCTTATCCGAGTGCAAAACAAGCAGTTCTAAATTCATACACCAACGATGAGATTTGTGGCACATGGGAGAAGTTAGCCGATGCAGTATATTCGGGTGGTTGCCAAAAGTTGTCTAAACTAGGTTATCAGGTAATTGGTAAAGAAAAAGCAATTTGGGCTGCAAAGATATCTCCTCTTATGGATATTGACAACAATCAATCACCAAGCTTCTGCTATTTTCGAGATCAGCTTCGACGTTTAAGTGGGCAGTAGAGTCAACAAAGCCTGATCCTAAACTGGAAATGAGAGGTGAACCCATCCATAATAAAGGCAGGTGTTATTTTAATTTAGTTATGTACTTAACTTGGTTAGACAGCAATAGTTGGTTACTGGAAATTGGGAATCAACGGATACTACTAGATCCTTGGCTAGTTGGTTCCTTAAGTTTTGGCAATTTGGATTGGTTCTTCAAAGGTTCACGGACACAAGAACACCCCATACCAGAGAATATTGATTTGATTTTGCTGTCTCAGGCTTTAGAAGATCATGCTCATCCAGAAACTCTGAAGCAGCTTGACCACAAAATTAAAGTTGTGGGTTCTCCCAATGCGGCAAAAGTAGTACAGGGTTTGGGTTATACTTCCGTAACTTCCCTAGCTCATGGCGAAAGTTTCAATTTGAATGAGCAAGTGGAAATCACGGCTGTTCCTGGGTCTACAGTGGGTTATAACCTGGTAGAAAATGGTTATTTGCTC
>PWQB01000324.1 GCA_003556955.1 Nostocaceae cyanobacterium CSSed10_463m | reverse complement strand
TTACAGGTCAAGCTATGCCGCTTTTAAATCAAATCCGGCAATTGGCGGCACATCAGCACAATTAATTTGAATTAAAAGCGGCATAGCTTGACCTGTAATGCGGTCAATGGGATATTCAACATTTTTAGGGAAATAAGGGTTCCCACCAATTTTGCTTTGCCACAAAGTTAAAGGATCTCCATTTGCCTCGGCATAAGAACGATTATTCATATTTCCAACTCTTTCGCCTGGGGTTATTTTGATATAAGGTTTTAAGTTTTCCTCAAGTAACTTTTTTAATGGGCTAAACTTACGAGGCAAATCACGCAAAAATTGTGGAGTCTCTATCAAGGTTGCTTGCACATACCCCTTCTTTAACTTCTCATTGATTTTTTTTGTAGCCTCTGTTTTGGCTTTTTCGGGTGTGTCATAAGTTGTATTAGAAGTTTGTCCTTGAGTACCGATGCGACCATAACGAATGCTAACTTCGGTATTATTAACTGTCACCTCATAAAACTTGTGAGATTGACCATCTGATAATTCTAAATAAATTACTTCCATTTCTTTTTTCTAGATTATTTAGGTTAATTTCGGATTTAAACCTTGTCCATCATGAAAAGTGGAGTTTTTGTCATTGCGACGTAAGGAAGCAATCTCACCATCTTGACTAAAAACTACAGTTCTCAAAGTAGACAAGGTTTATAGCTATAGCGGTATGCACTTGAATTAAGAAAGCCAGGGAATAAATTCCCTGTCTCATAGCTCAAGTCGGTTTTAACCGACTGTTTATCCATAAATATATTGCACTATTTTAGGCTTGTCACGCCACTACGATACTTAAATTTAACCAATGAGCAATGTAAGGTAAATCAACTTAAAATATGATCATTAAGTTGAGTAGAACTTTGTGAGACTATTTCTTCATCAAATCAGCTTAATCACAGACGTGGTGAAATTCTATTTGACTAAAATCCCGGTTACTTAAATGCTCATCTTCAATAAACAAGTAGAAGGAATCATCGCTATAACAAGGATGGTAAAATTCTAGTAGTAACCTGCCTTTGGCATATTCGGCAATGTCATTCACATAAGAGTGAAAATCAACATATCCCCCTAGCTTGTCTCCCCTCATGTTTGTATAATTTTCATAGTCATAATCGGAAATCCACTCATTAAATTCTGCGCTTAGTTCTTTGAGTTCTTCCGGGATTTCAATATCGACTCCATAGCGAGATTCCCAAAAAAGATCATGGCTGACTGAGAAGCTTATAGGGTAAACTCCACTATAAATTTCTTTAATTGTGCCGCAAATTTCTATAAAACTAAAATCAGTGATTAAATCATTTTCATTTTCAGATATTTCTGGAAAATAAAGCATCCGATATTTCTCAGGATTGCCTGAAGCATCAGCAGGTTCAAAACCCATATAAAACTGTAAAATCCCCTGTGTCGGAAAATCAAATCCGGCAATTTGTGGTACATCGGCACAGTTAATTTGGATTACAAGCTGCATAGCCAAACCATCTGTGCTGTCAATGGGATATTCCCTATCTTTCGGAAAGTAAGGATTACCGCCAATTTTGCTTTGCCAAAGAGTTAAAGGATCTCCGTTTGCATCGGCATTCGCAAGAGTATCCATTTCCCCAACTTGTTCACCTACGGTTATTTTGATATAGGGGATTAGGTTTTGCTCAAGTAAATTTTTCATGGGGCTAAACTTACGAGGCAAATCATGCAGAAACTGCGGGGTTTTTATCAGAGTTGCTTGCACATAGCCTTTTTTTAACTTCTCATTGATTTTTTTGGTAGCCTCAGCTTTGGCTTTTTCTGGTGTGTCGTAAGTTGTCTGAGAGGTTTGTCCCTGAGTGCCAATGCGACCATAACGAATGGTGACTTCTGTGTTATTAACTGTCACCTCATAAAATTTGTGAGATTGACCATCTGATAGTTCTAAATAAATCACTTCCATTTTTTTAGCCTCATTTTTTATGATTCAATGTTTGGATTGCGAGAAAGTAATATCATTAAGATTGCGATCGCCTATTCACGCTCGTTTTTTTTACAAAAGGAGAAGTATCTATTTTGGCAGTAGTCCGAGTCCGTCAACACGTTAACCCACTGGCTAAAAAGTATCAAACCCCAGCAAATGCCCTAGAATGGGAAAAAGTTTATCCACAGTCAAACCAACCACTACATCTAGATATTGGCTGCGCTAGGGGGAGATTTGTGTTGCAAATGGCGCAGATAGAAACCAATTGGAATTTTTTGGGTTTGGAAATCCGGGAACCCTTGGTGGTGGAAGCGAATCAGTTACGCAGTGAGTTGGGTTTAACCAATCTCCATTATTTATTTTGCAATGTGAATAACTCTTTTCAGTCGCTGTTATCTTCTCTCCCTCCAGGCATTTTACAGCGTGTAACCATTCAATTTCCCGATCCTTGGTTTAAATCTCGCCATGCTAAACGCCGGGTAGTACAACCGGAATTGGTGGCAGAATTAGCTGATTATCTAGCAGTTGGGGGCGTTGTGTTTCTGCAATCAGATATTGAGTTTGTCGCCGCCGAAATGCGATCGCGCTTTGCCGAAAATCCCGCTTTTGAGCAACTAGGTACAGCAGAATGGTTAACACAAAACCCTTTACCAGTACCGACAGAACGGGAAATAGCCACTCAAAATAAAGGTGAACCAGTGTATCGAGCTTTGTTTGTCAAAAAAACTTCAGCACCCTAATTTATCTGTAATTTGCTAAAATTTCCTCAACCAT
>PWQB01000008.1 GCA_003556955.1 Nostocaceae cyanobacterium CSSed10_463m | reverse complement strand
TCATAAGCTTCTCCTTTTTGCTTGAAATACAGTTTGTCTTCTGATAACAAGCAATGGGCAGCATAACAAGCAGCCGCTTCTGATTCGGAAAACAACAGATTGGCCATTTGGGCTGGTGTGACTGTTTCTCCATCCTCAACCAGTAATTCCCAAGCTACTTCCAGACTAGAGGGATCTATATAAGGTTGAACCTGCCCTTGAAAACTGCTAATTTCCGAGGGTTTATAGGTTTGTCCGTTAACTGTATAACTAATTTGTCTAGGCGCGAGGCTGTGAGATTGACCACGTTCATCTACCACAAACCAACGGGTTTTACCGTCCGGGCGGTCTACTACTCCAGACGGCGTTGGCGTAGCCTATCCGCAGGATTGTCGCCTTGAACCCTAAATTCAACTAGCGTACCCTTATCCACAACTCTCGCAATTATTGGTGAACATTTTTTATAGTTTTAAGTTCAGAGTTAGGAGTTTTGATTCTTAACTCATCACTCATAACTCATGAATTTTTCTTAAGCTTCCGCATTGACAAATGGCAATAATGCCACAATCCGCGCCCGTTTAATTGCTAATGTCAAATCTCGCTGTTGCTTACAGGTAAGCCCAGTAATCCGACGTGGTAATATTTTTCCCCGCTCGGTGATAAACTTACGCAACAAATCAACGTCTTTGTAATCGATTGGCTCTCCTGGCTTAATGGGAGACAGGCGACGACGATAATAACTCATCTTTACTTAATTTCCTTGTGAACAGTATGTTTGTTGCAGTGTGTACAGAACTTTTTCAGTTCTACACGGTTGGTCGTGTTCCGACGGTTCTTGGTGCTGGTATATCTAGAAACACCAGGTGATCTCTTGTCTGGGTTAGTGCGACACTCTGTACATTCGAGTGTCATTATTATGCGGACACCTTTACTCTTAGCCATAATCTTACAAACAGTCAAGCCTGAAGAGAATTAACACAAATTACTATCTTCTCACACTTCGGCGCATTTTTCCAACTAATCGCTTAATTTTTATATCTAACGAGTAGCCCCGACGCGACGAAACAATGAAAGTTCCAGCATAGCGGTCGTGTAGGGCTTGCTGCATCTGATTATCAGATAAAGCAGCGCCACAATCAATTGCTAGGGGAAGTAATAGCAGTATAGCAGTGGGGTTTGCTCTGATGTTGCTTAGGGCAATTGACACCAAAAGCGCACCAATTCCAATTATAGCTTCTCGCTTGAGTAGCGATCGCAAGGTGGGGATTCTGCCTGTAATTTCGCCATTTACGACTTCGAGAATTTTCAAGTCAAAAGCCCAACGCCCCAAGCTTTGCCCTTGATTGTTATACACTACCAATATCCGAAAAATCACCCAGCAGAACAGAAAAACCAGAATTTGCAACCACTGGATACCAATTTGATTGCCTCCCAGTATAGAACTGATTAACCAGACTCCCAGGAAATCTATGCCTAATGCCATTCCTCGCCGCCCAATATCAGCCTTGGGATAGTGTGTTTTGGGGACTCGTTCTATAGTCATAAAAAATAGGTGTTTTTATTTAGTTTGGGAAAAGTAAATAGAAACGCATGAATAATTCAAGGTTTGTAGTCGGGACTTTAGTCCTGATTTGGTTTATTCTCGCCCACTTACTTAATCATTGCTCCTGTTGTTTATATTAAAGTGAAGACTGAGGCGATCGCTTGGCTAATGTCGTTAATTAAGCCACATTTTGCACCGAGTTAATTCCTTCTCCACACCATTGCACCAGTAACCAGCGACGAGAATCCTGATCAAGTGCTGGCAAAACACGGAAGTTAAAAACTTCTTGCCACACTTCTAACTCATACTTAGAGACAAAATCTGCTTCCAGTTCTTGGAAATGTTGCCAGGAGCGATCGCCTATAGCAGTTAGTATAGGAATAATTTTCATAATTGGGATTTGGGTAGCTACAGGTGTCATTCAGGGTAGTCCTCAAAAATACAAATAAATGGCATAGTTAGTTTTTTGGTATTGATGATTTTCACCAATCGCTTACCTTTGCTTCTAGCTAGGGAAAAACAAGCTAATTCTGTGGCTGCTGCTGACCAATCTCTAGTATCGGTTATTGGGTCAAATTCCTCTTGTCCTTCATTCTCTGGTTGGGTGTCATCACTCATACTGCCATTATGATATGCTTTCCTAAAAAGTCAGAGTCATTGGCCATGCTATCAGTTAGGGATGCAGAGGCAATTATTTTAAATTTAGTCCAACCGTTAGATCCGCAACGGGATATAGAAATTATAGAATTATTGGCAGCAGACCATCGTATTTTGTCCACCCCTGTTATCAGTCAATTAGATTTTCCCCATTGGGATAATTCCGCAATGGATGGCTACGCAGTCCGTTATGAAGATGTACAACACTCTAGCGACGCACAGCCAACTAGTTTAGAAATTGTTGAAGAAATTCCCGCAGGATATCAACCCCAGTCTACAGTCCAACCAGGGCAAGCAGCGCGAATTTTTACCGGTGCAGTGATGCCAATGGGGGCGGATACTGTAGTCATGCAGGAAAAAACACGGCGAGAAGAAAACCGGGTATTTATTTTAACTGCACCCCAACCCCAAGAATTTGTCAGACACAAAGGAGCTTTTTACCAAGCTGGAAAACAACTATTACCTAGAGGAGTTAAATTACATCCTCCCGAAATTGCGGTATTAGCGGCGGCGCAATGTGCAGAATTAAGTGTTTACCGTCGTCCCCGTGTGGCGATCTTTTCTA
>PWQB01000017.1 GCA_003556955.1 Nostocaceae cyanobacterium CSSed10_463m | reverse complement strand
AGTATCAAGGCAAAACACACCCACAACTTTTGCACTCCGCCCTCTAGCCGCCACTAATCCTGTATTATCAGAAATACGTAAATCACGACGATGCCAAAACAAAATTAAGTCAGACATTCCACACCCATCATAGTTCGCTTGTACTAGCTTAGACTTTTATGTTATTTTTGCACATCAATCTGATGACAATCGCTGGAATACACAGGGTAGAATATATTAAAGCGTAATCCCCGGTATATCTATCGGGATTGTGGTTTATTGAGTTAAAGTTAAATATAGTTTTTTTATTTAGTATTTTGTCATGCCCACCTTATTACTAGACGACGGCACAATCAAGAGCGATTTTGATGAAATAATCCGAGAAATCGCGCCTCTTGGTATCCGTTTAAAAAATTATGAACCAGGAACATCTCTGCTTTTTCCCCAACTTCTAGAACAAGATATTTTAACTGATGCCGAGAAACAGCAGATAATAGAGTTACATAATAGTATTTTTGAATTTCTTCAGCAAGAAAATGGTTATATGTGGGCTGATTTGCTCAATTTGCATCCAGGCTCACCAAACTTACCCCATCTGATCGCTACTTACAACCGCTACCATCATCATACTGCACCTGAAGCTCTCTACATATTGGCAGGAGAAATGATTTTTGGTTTTGTCAAACCTAATGGTCAGCAGGTACAGTTATTAATTCAATCAAAAAACTATATTCACATTCCCGCAGGTGTTGAACATTGGTGTAGTCCTACAGCTTTGTTACATTTAAAAGCGGTGCGTTATTTTACAACCGCAGAAGGATGGGTTCCTAATTATACAGAAACTCAATTGAGTGATTCTCTGAATAAGCCGTAGCCATCTCATGTCCGTTTAATTAGTTACGATTACCATAATCATGTCACCCCACCCCCCAACCCCTCCCCGCAAGCGAGGACTACCGTGTACACACAAGTCTTATCAAGTTGCCTAACAGCGTTTTGATCCCCCCTAACCCCCCTTGAGAAGGGGGGAAATTTTCTTAAAGTCCCCCTTTTTAAGGGGGATTTAGGGGGATCTGATCACTTGTGTGTACACCGTAGGCAAGCGAGGAGGGGAGTCAAGCAAAGGTTTGGCAGGTTTTCGCGTTTCGTAAATATTCAACCGGACTTGATATCATCTCAAGATGACTGATACCCCAAGACGGTAAAGAGTTCAATACCTTTTAGTGGAATTTAGCTATTAGCTAAGAAATTTATTTCTTGGTGGGATATGGGTCAGGTGCAAGATATGAATAAATATCACCAAAACTTAGTCCAGTCCACTTCAGTGGACTTTAGCTATTAGCCAGGAACTTAAGTTCCTGGTGGGATAGAAATGTATCTACCTAAATTATTTAATACTGAAACTATTTCAGGAGACATGGCTGTAAACCGAATTAAAAAATAATGCTCGTCAGCATCTAATTTTCTGATCACCTTAGCATAAAAATGCCCTAAATCTGTAGCTGATTCTGACTCAATTAATAACTTGAGTTTAAGATTACTAAATAGTTCTAAAGCATCAGGCGATCGCAATTTTGCCTCTTGTTGTGAGAGACTAACTAATGAACCTTGTAATAAAGTTCCCTCAGAATGTTTGCCTTGTAAAAGGGTATATTCCACAGGAATTTCCTGATTTAAAGGAATCATTGCTTGCTCATTCTTAGGCAAAAACAAGTTATATTTACCGCCAATGCCACGAATATCATATATAGTTACCGGGTCTTTAATACCCTTTGGTTCTATTTGCAATTCTCCCACAATTTCTAACTCAATGTTAGCATCTTTGCAGGTATTTTCAGAAATCAAAATCTGCCCTCCTACAGTATAAGTCTCAATGCGGGCGGCTAAATTAACATGACTGCCAATAATTGTGTATTGAGCGCGTTTTTGAGAACCTATATTTCCTGCTACCACTTCACCTGTATTAATCCCAATTCCCATTTCCAGAATTGGTAAATTCATTTGTCGATTTTTAGCGTTTACTTGCTGCATTGCTAATTGCATCGCTACCGCACAAGCTATCGCTCTTTGAGAATCATCTTGACGACAAATTGGCGCACCAAACATTACCAAAATCCCGTCGCCCATAAACTCGTTAATTGTGCCTTGATACTGGTTAATCACATCAGTCATTGCGCCCAAATAAAGATTAAGAATTTTTACTACTTGCTCAGGGGGAAACTGTTCAGCAATAGCGGAAAATCCTCTTAAATCTGACATGAGTGTGGTGACTTTTCGCCGTTCACCCCCTAGCTTTAACCCAGAAGGAGTTTCCAGGATATTCGCCACGACTTCATCTGTGAGATAACGCCCTAGAGTTTTTCGCATCTCTGTGACACTTTGGGCAATATACTGAGTGAGTGCGATCGCAGATCCACCTAACGCCAACAGTAAAGGTACAATAGGAATCCACCACCCAGCCAGAAACGCCAAAAAGCTGCTACCAAGTAAACCAGCACCCACGAAAGAAATACTCACAACAATCACGATTTTTTGGTGATTGCTGTGACGTTGTAACCAACATAAGGTAGCACCCAGAATTGAGCAGCCCAATATTAATAGCCATTCTATGGGTTCAGGTAAAGTCTTAATCAGTGGACGACCATCTAAAGCCGCACTCAAAATTTGACTAATTAAATTAGCATGAATTGTCACACCCGCCATGCGTTCGGGATGAGTCAATATATTACTACTATAAGGCGTATAAAATAAATCTTTCAAACTTT
>PWQB01000238.1 GCA_003556955.1 Nostocaceae cyanobacterium CSSed10_463m | reverse complement strand
TCTGACCCCATCCGCATTGAGCAAGATTTAATGAAGTTGCTACCGCAGCCAGATTGGGAAAATTGGTCAATTCGCTTGATTTATCACGGTCGTGCGATTTGTAAAGCCCGGTCTCCTTTGTGTTCGGCCTGTGAACTGAGTGATTTATGTCCTACAGGTGAAAAAACATTGGTTGTGGGAAAAAATCCCTAGAATGGCTGGGGACATTGTAGAATAGAAAATGCTGTCTTTAAATCTGTTAGAGAGTTCATGGCAAAAAAGAGTATGATTGAGCGCGAAAAGAAACGCGCTAAGTTGGCAGAAAAATATGCCGAAAAACGGGAAGCTTTATTAGAAGAGGTCAAAAGCGCTGAATCTCCTTTGGATAAATTGGAAGTTCACCGCAAAATTCAACAACTACCCCGCAATAGTGCGCCCAGTCGTCGCCGTAATCGCTGCTGGGTGACTGGTCGTCCCAGAGGTGTATATCGTGACTTTGGTCTATCTCGGAACGTGTTACGGGAATGGGCGCACGAAGGTCTTTTACCGGGTGTGGTTAAGTCTAGCTGGTAGTCATTGGTCATTGGTCATTAGTCCAGAGTTGGGATGAAAAACTAATGACCTTTGAGTTATTTATTGTCCACAGCAACGGTCTATACCTAGACTTTCTAAGAGTAGATCGCTGACGGCGTTGGCGATCGCAAACTCTCCATAAAAACTTTTGGAAAAATCAAATGCTTGCATCTCTGTGACAATGGCTATCACTAGAGATCCTAAGTCGTTTTCTCCTTCCATGCGTTGTCGGACAAAAATTTGCGCCGCACGTTGGGCTATTGTTTGATTCACTTTTTCAGGTAAAAATTCTGTATCTAGCCACTTTAATAATCTGTCTTGCAACCATTCTCCTTCTAGATGAGGGTTGTCAGAGGGTGGTAAGGTGATGGGTGGAATTGCTTCAGTCATGTTTTTTAAACGCAGAGTCACGCTGAGGTAATCGCAGAGTCACGCTGAGGGTGTTTCTCTGAGGGTTTTTTTTATTATGCAATACGATATCGCTGCTATTGTTCGGGGTTATGCTCAAGGTTATTTTCTCATGGCTGATGATAATAACGGCCTGGGTTGGTATGGAAGTCGCGATCGCACTTTGATTCCTTTGGATGCGCGGTTTCGTTACCCTAAATCTTTGCAGCGTGTTCTTAATCAAGAACGTTTTACTGTGGCTATTAACCGTGATTTTGAGGGTGTGGTGGCTGGATGTGCTAACCGCGAAACTACTTGGATTTCACGAGAATTACAAGAGATTTACTTGTTACTTTACCAGAATGGTTACGCTTATAGTTTTGAAACTTGGCAAGGTGATGAACTCGCTGGGGGAATTTTAGGAATTGTCATCGGTGGTGCTTTTATTGGTGAGTCGATGTTTTACCGCATCCCGGAAGGCTCAAAGGTAGCAATGGTAAAATTAGTTGAAAGGCTGCGTCAACGTCAGTTTGTCCTGTTTGATGCTCAAATGATGAATCCCCATTTAGCCCGCTTCGGTGCTTATGGAATTAAGGATGAGGAATATCAAGTTTTATTGCAAAAAGCTTTACAATGTCGTTGTGATTTAACCTAAAAACAGAGGTTGAATGCACAAGTCTAATTTATTACTAGCCCTGGCGACTAGAAGTCGCGGCTATACAGACAAAACCCGCCTGCGCGGGTTAAAAACCTTAATTCTTTATTAGTCCACTGAGGTGGACTTTGCTTGTGTAGTAGCGTTCGCCTTTGGCGTTGCGTTAGCAAGATTATATTCGCCCAAAACTTTTAAAACATCCTCTAAGCTGATACCAATTTTATGTGAGGTTGCACATAATTCTCAAATTCATTGATTTATCTGCCTTTATCCGCGTTTATCTGCGTTCAATCATTCTCGACATCGTATTCTATGCAGCTTCATATTCATCTGGTATTAAACCTTTTCTTCTGTGACTAATGTCAAACTCACCCATTCGCCTTTATCGTTGTAACTCCTAACCATACGTTGGCGCAGGTGAGGTTTAATTAACCAACCAACTTCTAAAAATAACGGTTGACGCAATTTTACTTGTAACGGTGAAGTTACAGCAGCACCATCAGGAAGCAGTAATACTTGTACTTGCTTTTCCGGATTTTGGTCAAACTTAATTAAAGAACCTTGGATAGTTCCCACAGAAGTAATTGTGCGTCCAGCAAAACTTAAACTTTGAATTAATCGCCCAGAATCATCTAATTGTAATTTTAAATTCGTAGAGTAATGATCGGGGGAAGATAAATCAGGATATATGGTGACAGCTTCACCAAGCCATTCTCCTAATAATTCATCTACTTGTACAGATGGGCTGTTTACTGCTTCCGTCCCCGCTAAATGTTCTCGAATCAAAGTAATTTTATCTAAATCACCATTTTTATCAAATAGCTGTACCAAGCGCAAGCGGCGATTTTCATAAATTAAACCGAGTTCCGCCCCAAATTCTGTAAATGGTGCGAGTTGTATGGAACCTTGGGAAAAAGCGCCATTGTCAAAAAACAGCGTAGTCTTAGCTAAAGAACTGTATTCTAAGACTAAATCTGTTTGTCCTTCACGCCGGACAATTTGACGGATAGTTTGGTTATTGTTTAATCCGGCTAAAGAAACTACACTTTTAATATCTTCTAAAACTTGACCTTGGGGTGAGAAGCGCGTAAATGAACCTTCCCAGTCACCGATATTTTGCAGTAAACATTCCCATTGAGAAGCCATATAT
>PWQB01000121.1 GCA_003556955.1 Nostocaceae cyanobacterium CSSed10_463m | reverse complement strand
TACTTCCTGCTTCAAACGGCAGTTTCTCCACTTAGGGAGACCCCAAGACCCCTCTCTGTTCTGGTGAACTACCTACACCATCGGGAAATAGGTGTAAGCTGTTTGAGTTTAGCTAAAACGATAAATTTTCTCCATAAAACTGCGTTTTCTACCAGAATTTGGTTGTGTGATGGGGCGGGGAGTGGAGATTTGTAAAATAATTTCTAACAACCAAGGAGCTAAACGTTGACACCATACGGCTAAATGACTTTGCCAACCGACTAAAATTTCTGGTGCATCTTTTTGTAATCCAGATACAAGAACTTCGGCGACTTCGGCGGGAGTCATCGGGATCACCCAGCGAAATAACTTTAAGTTGCGCGCCATGTCTGTATCTGTGAGGGAAGGTAATAAAGCAATTACCCTGATGTTATGTTCAGCTAGTTCCCGGCGCAAGGCTTGGGTAAATCCGATAATAGCAAACTTGGTAGCTGAGTAAGTGGCCATTGTGGGTGCAGCGACTTTACCCATTAAACTGGAGACGTTAACAATCATACCTTGCTTTTGGCTGACCATGCGTCGGGCTATGAGGTTGGTAATGTTGTACATTCCCAATAAATTCACTGAAAGTTCTTCTTGAACTTGGGGTAGTTTTGTTTGCAGAAATGAGGTTTGATAGGCAACACCAGCACAATTTACTAGCAGATGAATGGGGCCATAGTTGCGCCACAAGTGGGCAATGGCAATATTAACTTCTATTGTTTGAGTTAAATCAATGGGTAAGATGGTGGTTTCTACACCCATTGTGGCAATTTCTTCGGCAACTGCGGTTAATTTTTGGCGATCGCGTGCTACCAAAATCAGCCGCTTGATACCTCTTTGCGCTAGTGCAAAAGCGATCGCCTTACCAATACCACGGGAAGCCCCAGTAATTAGAGCAACTTTACCTTGAATATTCATCGGTTTTAACCTCCAAAATTGGTGCCTTACCCTACTGTGAGTGATTGCCCATAGACACAATTAAAGCTACTCGCTTGCTGGCACAAGGTAAGACAAAATTGATTGAAATTAAAATGTAAATAAGCCTTTGGCAACGAAATATTCCTGGACTAATCTGCATTATTTATCCAAGACAAATTTGTCTTGTTTTCCCCCTCAAAAATCAACACTGCGTACAGTTAGCGAAATGGAAATAGCTCATGGTTTCTGTTTCCTCAGTTGAGAACATTGAGCAGCATCGTTACCTAATACACACGTTAACAATTAAATCAAGTTATTGCAATATTCTTTAATAAGAATTTCTTAACACTTCTTAATCGAAAATATATATATATTTTTTATTCATGGGATCACTGACAGAAAAACCTCTGAAACTGGTATTTTTCGGTGAAATATACAATCTCCCTGGTGTGTCAATTCGTGAGAAACTACCACTCACAGATATATAAGTTTTTATAAATAGTTGACCGACAATATTTGCATTTCCTGACAAATTCATGGGAAAAATTTCTACCCTAGCAGTCACTAAAACACAAGAGATATATCACCTGAGATGATAGTTGCAATGGGATCAAATTAAATTTTGCTAATCATATAGCAGATTTGAGGTAAATAGGCTAAAGGATGAAATTGTCCACAGATGAGGTGTGGACTTTATGTACTTGAAAAGTGCTGTAAAAAAGGTATTATAGCGATCCCCGTCCTACTTCGTTGAGTCAGGGGACTTCCGCCGTTCTAGTTAAGAGTTCCCTGTTCCCTATAAGAATAATCCCTAATAGTCAAAACTATTAAGGATTACTCCCAAGGGCGAAAAATGCTCACAAACCTGATTTTTTCTTAAAAATCATCAAGAAACTGACTGAGGCGGCTGATGACGGGATCAACCTCTTCAGGCGGAGCATCATCATAAGTAGTATTAGCTACCTCTGGTACTGGCGCTGATGGAGTGGAAGATGTCATAAATTGCTGCTCCGTCACCTTCATAGCTAAATCCGCCATTTGTTGCGTCAGTTGCAAAATGTGATGTTCTATAGACTCCAAACGACGAGATTCTTTCGCAAAAAAACGTTCCTCTAGGTCAGCCAATTGACACTGCAACTCATCGATTTTTGCTGTCACCGAATCTGTTGCTACTGTTTTTGGACTAGGTTTTACATCTGGCGGTACACATAAAGATTGCCATAAGGCTTCTTTACAGAGGTCGCTAAAAGTTTTGTCAGGTTGTTGCTCCAAATAATTTTCTACAACCGCTAACAAACTTTCATCAGCAACTTCTGGGTTGAATGTAACCGATTTAACTACCTTTTTTGACCATTGGAACATTAGTTTTAAGCCCTAGCACCTCGAGCGGCGGACAATTGCGCTTCTCCATAAATATACTGTCCCAAGGCGTTAGCTTGGCGAGACGGTGCAGATAAATGAGCATTAATTTGAGCTTCTTTGAGTAAACGTTGCACATCTTCCCAGAAGAACTCACCACCACCACCGGTGATAATGACATCAGTTACCCGCTCTGGCAACCAGGCTAACACACGATTACAAATGTCGCGGGAGAACATTTCGATGAGGTTAGGCAGACAATCATCCAGGTTAGTAGGCTTGCTTGCACCTTTAGGACGATAGAAACGTTCACCTTTGGGTTTGTTGACAGCAGAAATCAACGCCAAAGATTGACTATCAGCTCCATCGATTTCGGCGGCCACCATGTCATAGAATTTGTTCATCCCGAACTCTTCACTTTGAGAAGCACCGCGAGCAAAACGGAAG
>PWQB01000405.1 GCA_003556955.1 Nostocaceae cyanobacterium CSSed10_463m | reverse complement strand
TATGCGTTCCGGTCGCCATGACAAATTTTGTTTACGTAAGTCCTGTTACAGTTTAGCTGTAGGTTTGTACTCTCTTAATTACGAATTACGAATTACGAATTACGAATTAATCAACAATCGCCTTTTCTAAAGCTGCGGCAAAACCGATATCTTCAATTTCATCAGCAGTTGTAACATCAGCAATATCAAACTTTGCGCCGGCGTTGATCAACTCGTCATCTACTGTACGGAGAAATTGAGTAGCACTGGGATCATCACCAATTTGAAAGAATAGTACGGCTAATTCTTCATCACGGTCTATTTTGCGGCTGGCGAGAATAATCTGCTCATACACAGATTTTCGATCATCTGGTTCACCATCTGTAACCACAATAATTGTCTCACCGTTGGGTGTCAAACCTTGTCCCCGACGGTTGAAAAAGTCATCAAAAGCTGCTTTGAGTACCCCTCCTAAGTTGGTGCTTCCCGCCGGGCTATTTTCTTGAAATATCTGCTTAACTTTATTTGCAGTCACACCCGTATACATTTTGTGTCTGCCAGAGAATACGTAAATATTGATACCATCTGGATCGAGCTGATCACACTTACAAGCTAATGCTAAGGTGTTTTCTTGCATAACTTGCCATCTGGTTTTCCCTGGAATTTCGCTAGGGCTTTCCATGCTGCCCGATTTATCTATGATCAGGGTGTATTGTCTGCCCATAATTTCTGACATTTTTTCTAGATAGATAAAACTTTATCCTGACACTTAAATGTTACTCAAAAATTGCGGAAATTTTTATCTAAAAATTAGGTGGTAATTCTAGAGGGATTGTGCCTAATAAGCCTTTACGAAAATCTGTTAACAGATGTCTGGCTGTGCGTTCTACGTCACCTTTGTAACGATGTTCGGCTAAGGCGTGTAAATAACTTTCTCCGGTGTACATTACAGGGTCAAGTTGATAGCGGGTATATAAAGGTGATGGTGGTAATAAATTTCCGGCTGTCTCTTGCAGTTCGTTGATTAAATCGATGAAGGCGGCTGCTATTAATTGATTATCGTAAGATGCTTGACCAATATCATCACAAATTGCTAACTTGACTGCGGCTTCTTGATTTCCCATTCTCAAGGGGATAACTCCAGGCGCATCTAATAATTCTAATTGTTCAGAAATTCTCACCCAACGTAAGGAACGAGTTACCCCTGGACGGGCGGCACTTTCGACGACTCGCTTTCCTAAAAGACGGTTAATGAGTGCTGATTTACCAACGTTGGGAAAACCAATGACTACAGCCCGGACTGGACGAGGTAGCATTCCGCGATCGCGTCTTCTTTGATTGAGTTTGATTCCAGCTGCTTGGGCGGCTTTGGCGATCGCTGTTATACCTTTTCCTTGTTTCGCATTGGTAGATAAGGCGACTTCACCGTGCTGCTTAAACCAATCTATCCACAGCGATCGCACTTGGGGGGAAATCATATCTAATCGATTCAATACCAATACACGCGACTTATCTCCCACCCATTCATCTATTTGGGGGTGATGTGTCGCCAACGGAATCCGCGCATCTCTGACTTCTAATACCACATCTACCCGTGTTAGCTGCTCTTTAAGCTGCTTTTCTGCTTTGGCGATATGACCTGGATACCATTGAATCAGGTTTAATTTATAGTTTTGAGTTAAAGACATAGTTAATTAGCAATAACTACTCATTATAACATTTCTGTGATTGGGTTTATTTTTGGTGTAAAATCAACCGATTGCCGTCGGGGTCATAGGCGTAAATTTCTCGCCCGTGGGAAGCTGTGGAGATTTCTCCAGGCGGTGCATAGCCCAAGTTGGCTAGATGTGCGATCGCTTGTTCTAAATTCCTCACTTCTAAACACAAACTGATCTGACTGTTGCCTGAGTTGGCAAATTCTGCGGTATGGTTTTTGTGAGGTTTAAAAATACCCAATTTCACCCCAGGAAGCTGAAACTCTGCATAAACATTGGGGATGAGAGATGATGGTTTTTTATGCAGTAATTCTTGATAGAAATTGACCAATTTTTCAAAATTAACAGATGCTATGGTGACGAGTGCTTCAGTATATTCTAAAACCATATTAATAAATTGCAACTAGACAAACTTTAAAAGTCCCAGCATCATTAACAAAATCCCAGGCAGATAGGATAGCTGATTCAGTAACCGATTGTGAGATAAAACTATCCCAACTTGTAGCCCGAAATAGATCAGACAGCCACTCATCCCGGATATAATTACTGTAGTCAGCCAGATAGAATGTCCCACCAAAGCAGCCCCAATCCCCGCTAGAAAAGAGTCTAGGGATACGGAAAAACCCAGGGCTACGGCTTCTAAGTTGGTGATATCACCCGAATCGTCAAAATCTGCGGCCAGGGGGGATTCCCAGATGTCTAGGATAATACTCAGAGGTTTCCAGTTTAGCCAAGGTGGCCGGGATGGCTGAGTTGTGGTTTTTGGGCGTGAGGATGGCCGCAATGAAGATGGTGATTGCATAGCTTGCTGACGACGAGAGCGAAAATTATTGAAAATTGCGATCGCGCCTATTCCCAGTAATATGAATCCTCCCAGACGTTCTGCCCACTGTAACGGCAATAAATGGCTGATGGCATTGCCTAATCCCATAGCCAGCAGTAATGTAGTGGCAGTACACAGAGTAATTAATGCTAGAGATTTAAAACCAATGGTAATGCGGCGCATTCCGTAGGTGATACCCACCCCAAAACTATCTAAACTCACTGCGATGGACAGGATCAACACAGATACTAAGTCAGACATTATTTTCCCTGATACTTAAATCACCTACGATGCTTTCAAACTAACATATCCTGATTGTTAGAGGAAAACACCATACCACAATTACCATTGCGAAAAGGGATTTGTTACCAAATAGCTATTGAAATATCGAGGATCATGGGATACTTCTTCACCAATCCAAGGAGGTAATTCAATTTGTTGATTTGCATCACTGAGTTCGACTTCTGCTAAAATTAGCCCTTTATTTAGACCATCAAATTCGTCTATTTCCCAAATCAAACCGCCCCATTCTACTTTGTATCTAACTTTTTTGATCAAAGGTTTTTGACACAATGTATTCAGTATTTCTTGAGCATCTTCTACCGGGATAGGATACTCAAACTCTAACCTGGAACATTCCACACTAGGCCCTTTAATCGTCAAGTAACCTTGTTGTCCTACTATCCGCACACGGACAGTAACTTGATCTTTGGTAGCGATGTATCCTTGACAATATACACTTCCTTGAGCTATTTTTCGCCAACTATCTTCTTTAAGTAAATATTTACGCTCTATTTCTTTAGCCATTTTGTGAAATTATTATTGCTTTCGGGCAAATACTCAAAAAAATTTTGCCTTAGTATCGATAATTAAAGTATAATGCAAAACAACAGGTCATCAAGTTGTAAATGACCTGACATTAATGGTGATTGAATGCGATCGCTGGGCCAAATTCTGGTTCATGGTGATATTTTCCAGAACAGAGTATTAGCGATGGGCAAAGCCCCGCCTTCGGCGATCGCATTGCTTAATTTCTCTCATGAATATTTCAATAATTATTCAAATGAGAGAATATTCAACTTCATTAAGGCGGATTTAGCAACCGCGCCCGATGCGTCCTGATCCACGATCAAAGTTAAGTCCACCGTCATAGATATAGTTAGAAATGGGTAGGTGTTTAGCACTATTGCTTCTCTGAGAAATGGCCAGAGATGACATAGACGCTTGCAAACCTACAAACAAGCCAGAGGTGAAGCGATTCATAATGTTAATGCGGTAAGTTAATGGTAATTTCTACAAGCACCGGAAGTTTACGAAGAGAAGATTCCACAAAGCTTTGAATATATTCTAGCAAAATTATGAGTTATGCAACAGCATTACACGCCACATTCGTAGATCATGATGACAAAACAATAATTAAAATAGACAATTCTCTACAATAACTGCGGAGAAAACTGGGGAAAAATGTAGATAAGTTACATATACACCAATTTCCCTTGACATCAACTACAGATTTATTTCGTGACGGTATCTGGAGTTGATTAATTTTTGATGTATTACACTTACTGGTAAATTACTGTCATTTGTTTACAAGATTATAAATTCTCAATTTGTGCGATCGCCTCAATAATTTGTTGATAATATTCTATATTTCCATCTCGCTGATAAATATCCGCAGATTTTTGGAAATCGGTAATCGCGCCTTGATAATCTTTGAGGCGACGGCGGATATCAGCCCGCAGCATTAAGGCTGAAGCCCAATAAGGCTGACGTTGTAAGGCTTGGTTCAAATCAACCAAAGCGGCGGTTAAATCTCCCAGCATCGCCAAGCTACGTCCACGGTTATACCAGTCTTCAGCCCTACTAGAGTCTATAGCCAGAGCTTGATTATAATCTTCTATAGCTCCTGGATAGTCTTCTAAAGCATAGCGAGCATTGGCGCGATCGCCATAAAATGTAGCAGATTGCGGATTTCTTTTTAATACTTGAGTGTAATCTGCAACTGCACCCTGATAGTCTTGCAATGAATAGCACAAAGCAGCCCGATTGTAATAAGCTTCTATCAATTCAGAATTGATTGCTAATGCTTGATTATAATCTGCCATTGCTTGCTGTTCATTTCCTAAAAAACGATGAGCATTACCCCGGTTACAGTAGGCTTGAGAAAATTCCGGAAATAGCCTAATTGCTTGAGTATTATCTGCAACTGCGGCGAGGAAATCTTGCAGAATTTCGTAAGCAATACCTCGACCATAATAAGCTTGAGCTAAATTAGGATTAATTTGTAATGCCATTGTATAATCTTGGATAGCCCCTTGATAATCTCCCTGAGTCCGGCGAGTTGTAGCGCGATCGCAGTACCCTTGGGCTAAATTGGGATCAAGTTGTAAGAGTCGATTACTATCCTCAATTGCACCCTGATAATCACCTAACAGGCGACGCACATTAGCCCGCAAGCCGTATACTAAAGCTAATGTGGGATTCTTTTGTAATGCCTGGCTGTAATCTTCCAAAGCTTGGCGATAATCTCCTAAAGCTTCTTTGACTAAACCACGTTCCGAGTATCCTTGGAGATCATCCGGGTTCAATTTGAGTGCTTGGTTAAAATCAGCCAACGCCAGCTGAAAATTTTGCAGGCGAGAATAAACCAGACCCCGATTATAGTATGCTTCAGCAAAGTTGGGGTTAATTTTCAAAGCCTGACTGTAGTCTTTAATTGCGCCTTGATGATCTCCCAGAGCATAGCGGGCATTACCCCGATTATGGTAAGCTTCAGCTAAATTTGCATCTAGTTGTAAAGCGCGGTTATGTTCCGCGATCGCTTGCTGATAATCTCCTAAAATATGATAGATATTACCCCGACTGCTGTAAGCTGGGGCAAAATAAGGATGCCATTGTAAAGCTTGTTGAAAATCAGCGATAGCTCCTTGATTATCACCACGATTACAACGCGCCACACCCCGATTATGTAAAGCTTTAGCAATATCGCAGTTGATTTGGGTAGCTAACTGGGGACAATTTTCGATGGCTTGTTGATAATCTGCAATCGCTTGGTTGTATTTTTCTACAGCTAGATAAGCGTTACCCCGACTGTGATATGATTGGGCAAAATCGGGCTTGATGTTTATAGCTTGATCAAAGTCAGCGATCGCACCCTCATAATCGCCTAAAAAGTAACGTCCATTCCCCCGGTTACAATATGCTTCCGCAAACTGGGAATTAATTTGGATGGCTTGATCAAAATCAGCGATCGCGCCATGATAATCTTTAAATTCAGCGCTGAGAATGATACCCCGGTTATAGTAAGCTTCGGCGTAGTCTGAATGTAGCTGAATCGCCTGTGTATAATTTGCTATGGCTTCTGGATAGTCCCCTTGCAAGTGTTTATTGAATCCCTCTTGGAAAAATTCGTCCGCATTCATCAAAACTCCTGGATCTGAAACCCCGTCAGAAGACGGCTTTAAATACTGGTTTTTAAGTGGCGATAAGCCCAAGAACCAGCAAACTTGTTTAAGTCCCTTCCCGCAACAAGGTTAGAATGTCTTGGCTTGACCCAACGCTTAACCAATTAAGCTTACAGGAGGCTAAACTAGGGAAGTATTTAGCCGTGTGTACCAAACCTTGTCTCAATGCGGTATTCACCTCTTACGTCACCCAAATTGGTTTGGGTAATCCTCAGCCTTTAAGGGTGAGGTTGGTGAACTAAGTTTGTCTGGATTATGACACTCCCGACACTCATTGTAAGCCAGACGCAGTGTCACATCAATTTATTTGAGTTTAGTTGTGCGATCGCCTCTTATACCATTCAGCTTCCCTAAGCAAGTAGGCTAAATACAAACAAAATGTAGGGTGTGTTGTCGCACAGCGTAACGCACCATCAACACTTCGGCTGCGCTCAGTGTAAACAATTCAAGTTACAGTAGCCATAATGATTAATTTATATTTTTTTTACTTCTATTTATTTTAATAGTGCTTATGTACTAACAAGATTACTGGTTGAGAATATATCGATAACCGTTATGCTTAAAGTAGATATTTGTGAAATTATCACGAATATGCCCTTTAGGAATAGAACTTAACTATGCTCATAGAGTTTAGTATTGGTAATTACAGATCATTTAAAGATAAAGTCACCTTTAGCATGGTTGCAGCTAATATTAAAGCCAAAGATAAAAAGGTTGATGAAAACAATACTTTTGCAGTAGATGATCAACTAACATTACTCAAAAGTGCGGCAATTTATGGTGCTAATGCTAGTGGTAAGAGTAACCTAGCCAAAGCCATTGACTTTATGAACTGGTTCATGATTAACTCCTCTAAAGAAACTCAAAGTACAGAAAAGATTGGAGTGGAAACATTTGGACTTAGTACAGAAACTCAAAACCAACCATCTTTCTTTGAAATTGCGTTTATATTAGATAGTCAAAGGTATAGATATGGATTTGAAGCTACTCCAGAAAGAATTGTTTCAGAGTGGCTATTTTATGTTCCTAAAAAAAGAGAAACTCGGCTTTTTGAACGTAATTATCAAGAATTTACTGATACATATAAATATAATATATCTAAAACCTTCAAAGGTGAGGGAATTGATTCAAAAACCAGACATAATGCCCTTTTTCTATCAGTCGCTGCTCAATTTAATGTTGGAATAGCTGAAAAAATTCTAGATTGGCTCACAAGGAAATTACAAATAATTTCAGGATTACATAATACCAAATATTTAAATTATACAGTTAGCTGCTTAAAAGGCAATAATGCTAATAGACAAGAAGTTATTCAATTAATTAAAAAATTAGATTTAGGTATTAGAGAAATTATAGTCGATGAAATAGAAATCACACCTGAATCTTTCTCTGAAGATATACCAAAAGAATTAAAAAAAATTCTCTTAAAAGACGGATATATAAAAGCAACATCAATTAAAACTGTACATCAAAAATTTGACCATCAAGGTAATGATATCTCTGTGGAATTATTTGATTTAGGAAACCAAGAATCTGAAGGAACTAAAAAAATAGTTTCTATTGCGGGAATTTTGGTAGATACGCTGAAAAATGGTAATATTTTAATCTTTGATGAATTTGACGCGAGACTCCATCCTCTAATCAGCAAAGCAATTGTGGAAATATTTAACTCTCAAGAAACAAATTATAATAATGCACAATTGATATTTATGACTCACGATACTAACCTGCTGAGTAACAAACTATTTCGGAGAGATCAGATTTGGTTTACAGAGAAAAATAAATATGGTGCTACAGATTTATATTCCCTTGTCGAATATCCAATTAGGAATGATGCTTCATTTAAAAGTGATTACATTAAAGGCAAATATGGCGCGATTCCCTTTATTGGTAACTTAAGCCAAATTCTGGGTCATCCTGATGCCTAAAAACACAAGAAAAACGCAAAATCGTGGTTACTCTGATAGAAAAGTTGCTACTAGAGAGTTAAGACAAAGATTTTTAATTATTTGTGAAGGTGAAAAAACTGAACCAAATTACCTTAAATCTTTTCGTGTCCCCAAAGATGTAATTGATGTAAGAGGATTCGGATATAATCCCAGTAAGCTAGTAGAAACAGCAAAAGAATTATTCTCTGAAGGAGATTATAACCCAATACTGTTCGGTTAAGCAAATTCGTGAGCCGAAAACCCTTGTAGAGACGTTCCATGGAACGTCTCTACATCCCTTAACCGAAAGGTATTGGATTATAACCAAGTTTGGTGCGTATTTGACCGAGATGATTGCCTGAAGCAAGATTTTAACAATGCAATAGCAAATGCTCATAAAGCAGGATTTAAAGTTGCTTACTCTAATGAAGCATTTGAATTATGGTATGTATTGCATTTTGAATTTCTCAATACTGGACTTCCTCGCCAAGATTACATTCCTAAGTTAGAAGAAAAGCTTAGACACAGATATAGAAAAAACAGTAATTCAATTTATGAAGATTTAGTAGATAAACAAGCTACTGCTATCAAAAACGCTAAAAATCTTCTGAAGCAATATAATCCTCATAATGCCGAAAGTGATAATCCTTGCACAACCGTACATCTTTTAGTTGAGGCATTAAACGAATTTATTCCATAATCTAAATAATTTTAACCCAAACTTGATTTCACTATTTCCCGAAATGCTAGTATAGCCTCTAAAGGATCTGGTGCGATCGCATACTCTGCCAATATTTCTAAATCCAGATTTGGCAATAACTCACTTTTGACAAATTGTTGATAATTTTCACCCTGCAAAATATAAACTTCAAATTGATTATTTCTAAAAAACCAAACTTCCTTGACACCTAAAATTTTATAAACCTCTAATTTATCAACACCCCCGCTAGTTACTATTATTTCAATCGCTAAATCTGGAAATTCTTTTTCTGTACCGATGCAATATGATTCATCTGGTTCTGTACCGCCTCTGCTTGCTGGTTTGCGGAAAGTAGTAGAACCGAGAGGAAAATAACGAATCCGTTGTTCTTGAAAATAAGCCTCAAGCAAAGAACCAACGTTTGTTTTATTCCGTTCGTGGCGGCGACTTGGTGACACCAGTTCTATCACTCCATCTAAATATGTAACTCTATATTGCCGACTATCACCTAAATCATTGAGTAAATTTTCATAACTTTCCCAACTGACACCAGTAATTATTTGTCGTTCTTCTGGATCTTCTGCTTGTAAAAGTTCAGATAATTCTTGAAGTAAAACCATATAAGTTGTTAACACCAAGTTACTGCTATAACGGTATGCACTTGAATGAAGTACATCATAGCCCCCTCCTCGCTTGCACCGGAGGGGGTTGGGGGTGGGGTTCTTATATCTCACTCAACCGAGAACCGCTATAGCTTGATCATATTTTATTTTTATTAGGACTTACGCACACTCTACGAGTTCTTGGCGTTCTTGGCTTCTTGGCGGTTCGATAAATTAAGCTTTTCGGCAATTTTTGCGTAAGTCCTGTTTATATGAGGAACGAACCGCAAAGGGCGCAAAGTACACAAAGAAAGAAAGAGAGAAGGAAGGAAAGATGATAAAGAAATGTTTTATGGTGGGCATTGCCCACCACAAATTTTTACACTTTAAACTTTTCGGTAATTCGCTTCATTGCTTCTTCGACATTTTCCCGACTATTAAAAGCCGAAATGCGGAAGTAACCTTCACCCGCAGCACCAAAACCAGATCCAGGTGTACCGACTACATTCACAGTGTGCAGCAGCTTATCGAAAAATTCCCAACTAGATAAATTATTCGGAGTTTTTACCCATACATAAGGTGCATTTACACCACCATACACAGCTAATCCGGCTGCTGAGAGTTGTTCACGAATAATTTTGGCATTTTCTAGGTAAAAACTTACCAAGGCTTTAATTTGCGCCTTTCCTGCTTCGGAGTAAACCGCTTCTGCACCCCGTTGGATGATGTAGGAAACACCATTAAATTTAGTCGATTGACGGCGATTCCATAATTTCCACAGTTCCACATCCGAACCATCCGCCGCTTTTGCGGTGAGTGTCTTGGGTACAACAGTTAACGCGCAACGGGTGCCGGTAAAACCTGCATTCTTGGAGAAGGAACGAAACTCAATAGCACATTCTCTTGCGCCTTCAATTTCGTATATGGAGTGAGGAATTGCGGGATCGGTGATATAAGCTTCATAGGCAGCATCAAAGAAAATAATCGAGTTATTCGCTTTGGCGTAATCTACCCACGCTTGGAGATATTCCTTGGTAGCAGTTGCACCTGTGGGGTTATTGGGGAAACACAGATAAATTAAATCGACTTTCTGAGAGGGAATCTCAGCCTTAAAGTTATTATCAGCTGAAATCGGCAAATATACTAAACCGCCAAATTCGCCTTTATCGTTAGCATCCCCGGTATTACCAGCCATCACGTTAGTGTCTACATAGACGGGGTATACAGGGTCTGTAACTGCTATAACGTTATTTTTGCCGAAAATGTCGAGAATGTTGCCTGTATCGCACTTAGAACCATCGGAAATAAAGATTTCTGAGGCATCTATATCAGCCCCTCTGGCTTGAAAATCTTGGGCAGCGATTTTTTCCCTTAACCAAGCATAACCTTGTTCGGGACCATAGCCTTTAAAGGTGGCGCGATCGCCCATTTCTTCTACAGCCTGAATCATCGCTGTGCGGCACGCTTCCGGTAGAGGTTCGGTAACATCGCCAATACCCAAGCGGATAATTTTAGCATCAGGGTTAGCTTCGGCAAAAGCATTCACCCGCCGCGCAATTTCAGGAAACAGATAACCAGCTTTCAGCTTCAGGTAGTTGTCGTTAATCGTTGCCATAGTGGAATTTAAAAAAACAGTCTAGATAAAACAGCTTATCCCGTTTCTTTGTCAAGCTGCGCGAATTTGCTCGTAGTTGCGCTTTAGCGCTAAAACGTAACGACAAACTATGATGATTTATTCATGCCGACTTCTC
>PWQB01000686.1 GCA_003556955.1 Nostocaceae cyanobacterium CSSed10_463m | reverse complement strand
GGAGACCGCCAAATCAAAGATTATGGCGGGGGCTTGTACCCAGAATTAATCAATTGCAAAATTTTATTTCTTCTTCATTTTGCATTTTGAATTTTGAATTTTGAATTCAAAAAAGGTCAATATGTAGGATTCTTAATCCCATATTTATTGGTTGTGTTTGAATCCATGATTTTTCACCTAGTTCTCAAACGATGATTCAAGTGTTCCAGGAATTGGACAATTGAATGTTTAAGTTTTGAGAAGTTTTCAAACCCCCCTTGAAAAGCAGGGCTGTTTCATTCGCTTGTGTTGGAGATTTGTCAAAAGGATAATCTCACGTAAAGGCGCATCAGCGTAATTGAAATTTTTACGCCTGCCTACTTAAACCAAGATTACGAATAATTACTTAATCAATTGTTAAATAATTTTACTGAGTAAACTTACAGAGTAATTTTACAAATTTTAATTAGTAAATGTCTTCTGAAGAATTACTTAAGTAATTGTTGAATAATTTTACAAAATAATTTTACAAAGTTTAATTATCAGTAAATATCTGGTAATGATATTCTTTAATTTAACTAAGTAGTTTTGAATATAACATCCCAATGAAAACCAGAATTGTCAGTTTTGTCATCTTATTTATTGTCAGTTTATGTGGATTTACTGGGTTACCATCACTAGCCCAAATCCCTATTAACACACCTGTGAACAGTGCTGAACCATCCGCAGTACCAGGAGAACTATTAGTACAGTTTAAAAAAGACGCTAATAGTCAAGCACGGGTACGTGCTTATGGGCGCATTAATGCACAACCATTAGAAACTGTGGTTGCAGCTGACAAAAACTCTCGAGGCGGAGATTTGGTTCTTGTCAAGTATGTACAGACACCTAATTTACCTCCTCAAGCCGCAATTGCAGCACTGAGAGAAGACCAAGCAGTAGGATTTGCAGAACCCAATTGGATTTATACTACTAGCGCAACATCCAATGACCCTAGATACACTAATGGTTCTCTATGGGGAATGTATGGTGCTTTGACCAGTCCCGCTAATCAATTCGGTAGTCAAGCAGGCCAGGCTTGGGCTTATGGATATACAGGTGATGATACTGTGTATATTGGTGTAATTGATACGGGGGTTCACATAGGACACGAAGATTTACGTGATAATATCGGGACTAATCCTGGCGAGATACCCAATGATGGCAAAGACAATGACGGTAACGGTTATATTGATGACATTTATGGCTGGGACTTTGACAATAATGATAACACTGTCAATGATAGTACTGACGATAATCACGGGACTCATGTAGCTGGAACTATTGGCGCAAAAGGTGGTAACGGCATAGGTGTGGCGGGAGTCAGTTGGAATGTAAAATTGATTACAGCTAAATTTTTGGGCAAGAATGGTGGTACATTGGCTAACGCTATCAAAGCTGTTGACTACATTACCGATTTAAAAACTCGCCACGGACTGAATATTGTTGCCACTAATAATTCGTGGGGAGGTGGTGGTTATTCCCAAGGACTGTACGATGCTATTGAACGGGCAAATCAAGCTAATATTTTGTTCATAGCAGCTGCTGGCAACAGTAGCAGCAATAACGATACTAATCCTAGTTATCCGGCTAGTTATTCAAATAACAATATTATTGCTGTGGCTGCCATTGCTAATAATGGTAATCTATCCAGTTTTTCTAACTATGGTGCTACAACAGTGCATATTGGTGCGCCTGGTTCGGGTATAGTCTCAACAGTAGTCCAAGCCACACGATTTCGCGGAAGAATTATTCTCACTGACAACTATGCTTCATATAATGGGACTTCAATGGCTGCGCCCCATGTTGCTGGTGCGGCGGCTCTTTATGCCTCAACTCATCCCAACAAGACTGCATCAGAAATTAAAAACGCGATTTTGTCAAGTGCTACTCTCACTCCTTCTCTACAAGGGTTAACGATAACTAATGGTCGTCTAAATGTTTATGATGCGCTGATAAACTAAGGGCGAATGTTTTGCAATCACTGGAAAAATGTCATCATAGTAAAGATGAGAAAATTCTGGAGATAAGACTACGGTTTACGCACGTCCCTTAGCACGGTTAATTGAGCAGTTGCAACGCTTACCGGGAGTTGGCCCTAAATCAGCCCAACGCCTAGCTTTGCATATACTGAAGCGCCCAGAAGCAGAAGTGGAAGCTTTAGCACAAGCCCTGATTGATGCAAAAAAGCAGATAGGCTTGTGTTCTGTTTGCTTTCACCTATCTGCTGATCCTGTTTGTGAAATTTGTCGTAATCCTAACCGTGACAATACATCAATCTGTGTGGTTGCGGATTCTCGTGATTTGATTGCGTTGGAAAAAACCCGTGAATACAAAGGTAAGTATCATGTCTTGGGTGGAGTGATTTCCCCTATGGATGGTATTGGCCCAGAACAGCTAACTATCCAAGCTTTGGTGCGCCGGGTGAGTCAAGAAAAAACCCAAGAAGTGATTATGGCCATTAGTCCAACTATAGAGGGGGAGACAACAACCCTGTATATTGGTCAGCTACTTAAACCATTTACTAAGGTGACACGTATTGCCTTTGGTTTACCTGTAGGTGGCGATTTGGAGTATGCCGATGAAGTGACGCTGGCAAGAGCCTTGGAAGGTCGCAGAGAATTAGATTAAGTTTTATTACGAAGCTGATTCAGGAACGGGCTTTGCGTCCTTAATTATGTGGCATCTTTCGAGGCGATCGCTATTCAGATAAATTCTATATATAGCTG
>PWQB01000328.1 GCA_003556955.1 Nostocaceae cyanobacterium CSSed10_463m | reverse complement strand
TCTGTTTCTCTTTCTATTAAGGTAGCTGTACAATCAAATGTTAAACGGCGACGGGCAAAAATTTGTTGACATTGAGATTCATCTTCAATAAATAAAACACTTACATGAGGATTTATTTCTATGTTTTGTGTGTGGTTTGCTAAACCACTTATATATATATAAATATTTTTCTGGTCATCTATGACAAAGGGTGTGTAACTCGCATTGGGTATTCCTTCTGTGTTGGCTGTGCTAATGATGACGCTTTGAAATTTTTGGGGAAAGTTTTGATATTCGGTTTGTGCTTGCTCAATTTGACTCATAAGATTTTGTTTTGATAGAGTTTATCAGTATGCTAACGCACATGGAGACAAACGAACCGCAGAGGCGCAGAGGTCACAGAGAGGGAGGGTTTTAGAGGGATGAAGGGGTTAAAAACATTTTTGAGGAGTATTATCCACAGATGAACACAGATGAACACAGATGTTTCCTTTGACACTCCCCCGACTAGAAGTCGGGGGATTCTTGGTTCACTGAGTCAACTTACCTGAACTTGTCGCCAAGTCCAAGCAGAGGTCGTTCTCTCCCCAAGCGTTAGTTCCGGTGTGTCCCACCGTACTTAATCCTTTAGCCAAAATATTCAGTGCGGCATTCTCATCTCGGTCTAAAACAGTTCCACAGTGGCAACATTCATGAGTTCTTGTTGACAAAGTTTTGACAACAGTTTTCCCACAATGAGAACAGTTTTGACTTGTCCAATGTGGTGGTACAGCAATAGTTATCTTGCCATACACTTTGCCGAAATATTCCAGCCAACACCGGAATTGATACCAAGAAGCATCACTAATACTTTTGGCTAACTTATGATTCTTAACCATATTCCGCACTTGCAAGTCTTCATAAACAACCACGTCGTTAGACTGGATTACGCACTTTGCTAACTTCACAGCAAAGTCTTGACGCTGTCTACTAACTTTCAAGTGCTTTCTTGCTAGTTTATTCCTAGCTTTTTTATAGTTATTGGACTGGGGCTTACCTTTTCTAAACTTTTTAGAAACTCGTTTTTGTAGACGTTTTAATGCTGTCTCGGATTTCTTGAAAAATCTAGGATTTGCTATCTTATCTCCATTGGAATCAGTATAGAAATGGTTTAAGCCCACATCTAAACCAATAACCTTTTTACTTGGTTCTAATTTAATTTCTCGGTCAACAGCAATGCAAAACTGGGCATAATACCCATCTGCACGTTTTACTAATCGGACACGCTTAATATCCTTGATTTGGTAAAAATGCAGGTCATAAGTCCCTACTAATTTGAATCTTCCCATTTCAAAACCATCAGTCATGGTCAGATATTTTCTATCTGCTGATAGCTTCCATCCTGTAGTTTTGTATTCCACAGAGTGACCACGTTTTTTAAAATTTGGAAACCCCTTTTTCCCTGGGACTTTTTTCTTGCAGTTGCTATAAAACCGAGATATTGCAGCCCAAGCCCTATCTGCTGATGCCTGTCTTGCCATTGAGTTAAGTTTACCTGCCCACTCAAAGTTTGCAGCCAGTTCTTTGCAGTATGCGCTCAGGTCGTATTTACCGAGTTTTTGGTTGTCCATCCAGTAGCGAATACAAGAATTGCGGACAAACAAAGTAGTTCTGATTGCTTCATCAATCAGCTTGAACTGCTGTGGTTTGCCCTTTAACTTGAACTCGTATACCAACATAGACTATGATTATATTATGCCGTAAATTATAGCGTAAACACAAAGCAATTGCAAGATGACACTGCGACTAAAGTCGCTTGAGTCGTTTTTCATCCCACCCCTAAAGGATGTAAAAGCCTGAAAACTTTTTGGATTTTCAGGCTTTTACTGGTGGGCTTTCAAACTTCCCACTGTTTCTTGTAAACTCTATCCAAGCTATTCATGTAATTCAGGCTACACCAAAATGCGCCTAGAGCAGTTACAAGCCTTTGTGGCGATCGCCGAAACCGGCAGTTTTCAACAAGCAGCCCGCAAATGTGGGGTGACTCAATCGACTATTAGTCGGCAAATTCAGTCACTCGAAGCTGATATAGGGGTAGAACTATTTCACCGCACCAGTCACGCTAAACTCACTCTCGGTGGTGAATGCTTGCTACCGCGTGTGCGTAAAATCTGCCAAGAGTGGGTAACGGCGACACAGGAATTAACAGATTTAATGGCTGGGAAACAACCAGAGTTGTGCATTGCGGCTATTCATTCTCTCTGTGGTTCTTACTTACCACCAGTGTTACAAAAATTTTGTGCTGCTTATCCAGAAGTACAATTGCGGGTGACATCATTGGGTAGCGATCGCGCTTTAAAAGTCCTCAAAGATGGATTAGTAGATTTAGCACTGGTAATGAATAATCGTTTCTTAACCACTGGTAGAGAAATGGTAGTAGAAACATTATATGAAGAACCCATCGAAGTTCTCACAGCCGCCCAACATCCCCTAGCCCAATATGACAGTATACCTTGGTCAGAATTAGTGCGTTATCCCCAAGTAGTCTTCAAAGACGGTTATGGAATGCAACGCTTAGTGCAAGAAAAATTTGACCGTCTAGACGCTAAACTGCAAGCGGCTTTAGAAGTCAACACTTTAGATGCTTTCCGGGGAGTCGTGCGTCAAGGGGAATTAGTGGCTTTACTTCCCCATTCAGCACTGATGGAAGCTATCAATGACCCCTCCCTGGCGGTGCGACCTCTGGCTGATAATTCGGGTTTTACTCGTCGGGTAGTGATGGTAACTAC
>PWQB01000832.1 GCA_003556955.1 Nostocaceae cyanobacterium CSSed10_463m | reverse complement strand
AGGCAGGGGGGCAGGGGGGAAGAGGCAAACGGAGCTTGCTTGTACCCCGCCCCAGTTACATGGAACGTTTCTACATTCTTTGTCAGCAGATGTCCACTGATAACTGATAACTGATAACTGATAACTGAACTTAAGCTAATGTGAGAATTTCTACACCATCTTCTGTGACAGCTAAGGTATGTTCACATTGTGCTGAAAGTTGGCGATCGCGTGTGACAGCTGTCCAACCATCATCGAGAACCTCAACTTCCCAAGTGCCAACGTTAATCATCGGCTCGATAGTAAACACCATGCCTGGTCTGAGACGTTTACCTTTGCCCCGTGTACCATAATGGGGAATATCGGGCGCAGTGTGGAAAATATTGCTGATACCGTGTCCTACAAAGTCCCGCACCACCGAAAATCCCTGGGCTTCCGCATATTCTTGAATGGCTGCACCAATATCACCAATTTTTGCCCCAGGCTTGACTTCCGCAATACCCAAACGGCGACATTCTTCGGTAACTTCCACCAGCTTTTGCGCTTTCGGGGAAGGATTTCCAACTAAAAATGTCTTGGATGTATCGCCGTGGTAGCCATCAACAATCAATGTCACATCGATATTGATAATGTCCCCATCCTTGAGAATTTGTCTGGCGTTAGGAATACCATGACAAACTACCTCATTTACACTGGTACAAATTGATTTGGGGTAGCCTTTATAACCTAGAGGTGCGCTTTTGGCTCCATGAGCTTGTGTCCAACGTTCTGCTTCATCATTGAGTTGCAGAGTTGTCACTCCTGGCTTCACCATTGGTTCTAGGTGCTGTAAAAGTTGCCCCGCCAAGCGTCCGGCTTGACGCATTTTGTCCAGTTCTCTTGTAGATAAAATGACAATTGGTTCAGTTTTCATAAATTGTTTTCGCCAGAATCGCTCATAAATATAGTTAAACCTGTCTGTGCAGCTCTTTGGATAGCATCAGCAACCTTGAGAACATATAAACTTTCCTCTGAGGTGACGTACAAAGGAGTGCCATCAAAAAGATGATCTAACACCATAGTTGTATCTTTAGCAAACAAACCCCGACGAGTACCAACCTCTATAGGTGTTGTTTTCCCAGACTCAATCAAAACTCCGGTGTTGCTATCAAAAATTAAACCACCCTTTTCCCCATGTACTTCAAATTTACGTTCTGGTTGCCACAGGGTTTCGCCTTTACCATAAACTACTTGTGCTAACAGTCCACTCTCAAAGCACAGTTGACTGATGCAAAAACAAGTTTGATAGTAATCCGATTCTGTTTCCCAATATCGCTGATGACAGTTAACGGCAAAGACTTTGCCAAATAAATTTGTCAGCCGATGTAATCGTGATAGCGCCCCAATTAAAGGAAAACCAAACATTTGATGATTGTAAGTCCACTTGCGGGGGGCTGGATGCTGAGGATTGATGGTGCTATAACGAACATAAAAAATATTACCGACTTTTTCGATGTTCTGCTGTAAGGCTTGATGTAAACCACCTAAAAGTTCGATGTGTTCAACGTGTAAGAGTTTATTTTGAGACTTGGCTAAGGCGATTAATTCCTCAGCTTCGGTGACATCTACCGACAAGGGATATTCGACAATGACGTGTTTACCTTGTGAAAGCGCAGCACGAGCGATCGCCCCATGATCGCGGTTAATTGTGGAAATCACCACTAAGTCAATATCTTCGCGTTCTACTACTTTTTCCCAAGAAGCTAACGCTTGTGTCTGATATTCTTGGGCAAAGGCGGCTGTGTTGTCTGGCTGATGACCTGCGATCGCTACGAGATTTGTGCGCTGATCACCAAGCAAAGCCTCCGCCCGTAGTTTTGCCGCATATCCAGTACCAATCAAACCTACACGCACTTTTGCTGTTTCCAAAGCTGCCTCTGAATTATACATGATCCTCACAGGTTCAGTTTTTCACATTCCACGCTTAGGATAGGCGAAATTCTGAGTGTATACCCAAGGTTTTTAATACATAAAATAAACTTATATTTATTTAAGAACTCAACTTCATTACTAATCGGGGTCGATTTCTGGTTCAAACCTGGAATTTTTCCCGTAGTATCAGAATTGAAGCAAATAAAAACTAGTGGCTAATCTCATAACTAGAGCTTTATGCATTGCTTCAGGATAACTTATACTGCCGTTTGAACAAGAGAGGACTACTTAATGGCTACTTACAAAGTCACTTTAATTAACGAAGCTGAAGGCTTGAACCAAGTAATTGAGTGTGACGATGATACCTATATTCTTGATGCCGCAGAAGAAGCTGGTCTTGACTTGCCTTTCTCTTGCCGGGCTGGTGCTTGCTCAACCTGTGCTGGTAAAATCACAGCAGGTACTGTTGACCAATCTGACCAATCATTTTTAGACGATGACCAGATTGGAGGCGGATATGTGCTGACCTGTGTTGCTTACCCAACTTCTGACTGTACTATCGAAACTAACAAAGAAGAAGACCTCTACTAAGAGTAGAGTATCTGAATCAAAAATCTCTTTCTGGCAAGAGCTAATACTGATGTAGCAGGGGTGTAAAGGCTTGCACTCCTGCTTAAAGAGTGCTGAGTGCTGAGTGCTGAGTATTGAGTGCTGAGTGCTGAGTGTTGAGTGCTGAGTGTTGAGTATTGAGTGCTGAGTGGGTAGGGGCGGGTTTAAGCAGTTAGTCTGTGGTTTATCGAAATCCTTAGTGAACCCGCCCGTACAAGAGTGGGGAAAGTGCTGAGTGCTGAGTGTTGAGT
>PWQB01000197.1 GCA_003556955.1 Nostocaceae cyanobacterium CSSed10_463m | reverse complement strand
AATTTCACATCATCTTCCACAATTAGCAACACGCGATCGCCTGGTTGAATTTGCTCACGATCATCTATAATGTCATGAGGTTGAGTTGTCAGCAGTTTATTTAATGCAGTTTTCGATAGACTCGATGAAAACGAATCTTGTTTAGTAGTGACTTCTTCAGGAATCACTTTGGGTTTATTAGCTACATAAGTTTGGGGTAGGTAAAGAGTAAAAGTACTTCCCACTCCTAATTGGCTGTGTAATTCAATTTTACCCCCCAAAAGTTGAGCTAGTTCACGACTAATTGATAAACCTAAACCTGTGCCGCCATACTTGCGGCTAGTTGTGCCATCTGCTTGCTGAAATGCTTCAAAAATAATTTTCTGTTTCTCTTCGGGAATCCCAATACCTGTATCACTAACAGCAAAAGTTATCATAGTATTATTGCTGTTTTCAACTTCATCATTCATCCCAATTTCTAATTTTATACCTCCGGATTCAGTAAATTTAAACGCATTGGCCAGCAGATTTTTGAGGATTTGTTGTAAACGTTTAGGGTCATTATAAATGACATCTGGCAGATGATCTTTTAATTCAACTGCAAAACTAATACCTTTATCATGAGCAAATTGGGAGAAACTTCTACTTATTGATGTCTGCAAATCTATCAAATTAATTTTTTCAATGTCTACTGAAAGATTGCCAGACTCAATTTTTGCCAAATCTAGAATATCATTAATTAATTCTAATAAATCCGTTCCCGCCGAGTAAATTGTTTGGCTATACTCTACTTGCTTTTCAGTTAAATGACCTTCAGAATTATCTGCCAATAATTTAGCTAAAATCAGCAAACTATTTAATGGTGTGCGTAATTCATGAGACATATTCGCCAGAAATTCTGATTTATATTTAGAAGATAAAGCCAGTTGTTCTGCCTTTTCTTCCAAAGATTTTCTTGCGCCTTCAACTTCCTGATTCTTGCGAGCAACTTCCCGATTTTGTATTTCTAATAATTCGGCTTTTTCTTCTAGTTCCTCATTTAGTTGTTGTAATTCTTCATTAGACTGCTTTAATTCCTCCTGTTGTTGCTTCAGCAGTAACTGCGATGCTTCCAACTCCTGTGTTTGCCGTTCTAGACTTTGATTAGTGTGCTTCAGTTCTTCTTGCTGAACTTGTAACTCTTCTGTGAGAATTTTAGATTCGTTTAATAAAATTTGAGTTTGATTATTAGCGACAATATTATTTAAAAATACGCCCAATATTTCACTGAGTTGTTCTAAAAATTTTAACTGTAGATGACTAAATGGCTGAAAAGAAGCTAGTTCAATTACAGCAGTCACCTCTGATTCAAATATTACAGGTAGGACAATAATATTTAATGGCGCAGATGAGCCTAAACCCGAATGAATGCGGATGTAGTCATGAGGGACTTCAGTTAACAGGATTCGTTGTTTTTCTAAAGCACATTGTCCTACCAATCCTTCACCTAAACGAATCTTACTGGCTAAATGTTTACGTTCCTGATAAGCATAGCTACTCAAAAGTTTTAAGACAGACTGGTTATCAGCCTGAACCATTAAATAAAAAACTCCCTGTTGTGCGCCTACCAATGGTGCAAGATTCGACAAAATCATCCGAGAAACACTTTCTAGGCTATTATGCCCCTGAAGCATTTGAGTAAAATCAGCTAGATTAGAATTGAACCAATTTTGTTCATCATTCTTTTTGGTGATATTTTGCAAATTAGCAATCATCTGATTGAAAGTTCGCGTCAGCAGACCAATTTCATCCAGGCGATCGCTATGTGGTAAACTAACAGATAAATTACCATCTGCAATATTTTCTGCCGTCTCAGAAAGTTCTGTGAGTGGTGCTGATATATGCTTAGTTAACAAGAACCCAATCACAGCTAAAATCAGAGTAACAAGAGGAATACTATAAGTAATACTCTTGATAGTTCTCTCAGCAGCTGCGCGTGCTTGAGAAGAACGCTGTTGCAACAATAAATTTTCTTCTTTTTCTATTTCCTGAATAATTGTAAAGATGTCATCCATCAAATCCTTACCCTGATCTGTGATGATAGCTTGTTGAGCCGATTCCCATCCTTGCTGATCTCGGATGTTCATCACATTATTCATCACAGTTATTCTGTTCCTAATTAACGGACGTAATTTCTCAATTCGCCGCTGTTGGTTAATATTATCTTCTGCTAACTGCTCCAGTTCTTCAAAAATTTGATCCAGAACTTTCAACGCATTTTGATAAGGTTCTAAATAACGCTGTTCTCCGGTAATAATATAACCCCGTTGTCCAGTCTCCGCATGGATAAGTTGAGAACCAAGTTCTTCCACTTTACTTAACACCTGGTAGGTGTGTTTTTCTTTTCGTCCAGCAGCAATCAGTTCATTAGTGCTTTGATAGCAAACTAAACCAATAGTAACTAGAATTGCTAAACTTAAAGTAAAACCCGAACCAATTTTAGTTCCAATCTTTAAACGATTAAACATTTAGGTTATTTTTTTTGTTTAGTTTGCGTCCTTTGCACGGATATTTGCAGTCTATTTTTATTACTGTTGCAGATAATTATTATAACCTTTATAAAGGGAAGATTTTGATGATAATCCCCCTTTTTTTTAAGCGGGGCTAGGGGGAACATCCCAATTTGGTAAAAACATAGAAGACTGATGTAAAAAACCTATTAAACCCTCTTATCTTGGCGTTCTTTGCGTCTAAAGCCCAAGGGGCATACGCTACGCGAAGGCGGTTCGTTT
>PWQB01000430.1 GCA_003556955.1 Nostocaceae cyanobacterium CSSed10_463m | reverse complement strand
GGATTTTTCAAACATCCTCTTAGAGTCCTTGCGTCGTCTAAACCAGAGTTGAGATTCTCCTTTTTTTGAGGTATTTATTTTGTCGATGTTTGGATTAACTATTGCGTCTCTAGTCTTCCTCTATCGGGCAAAACAGCGAATTTGGCGAGGAGTTTTTGCCAGTTTAACTGGTGCTGGTTTAATCATTCTTGGTTGTCAACCGGGGGTATTTCGCCGCACTAATGAATGGTACTGGTCACATTATTATATTGGGATGTTAGCCTCATTACTGATGATATTTGCAGTGGCAATTGTACAAGATATTTATCAAGATAAATCTCTGCGTTGGCGGTGGGTGCATATTATCTTAAGTTGCATGGCTTTATTATTATTCATAGGACAAGGAATTACCGGAACCAGAGATTTACTAGCAATTTCTCTGAATTAGCCAGTTATGTATATTGACTAGGACTTACGCAAACTCTACATTTTCTTGGCGTTCTTGGCGGCTTGGTGAACCAGTCCGGTCTTGGGGGTTTCCCCCATGAGGAACTGGTGAACCCGTAGGGCGGTAAGATAAATCAAGATTTTTGGCAATTTTTGCGTAAGTCCTGTTGACCATCAAATGAGTTTCTTAACATATTTCACGCCTTGATACTTTGCAAAAGCCAAGTTTGGAGTTCTTTAATATCTTCAGTAGTTGCAGTTTCCAGATTAAAAGCTGTTTCTATCAAATCTAACTTGTGGTCAAACTGCTTGGAGATTTGAGGGAATGAAATCATTCTCTGTTGACAAGGAAGATAAATTTTACCCAGAGATAAAATTTCATTGACAATTCGTTCATGAAGGAAATTTCCTGTAATATGCCAACCAATACATTGAGCGAGACACCCTAAAGCATCTAAAGAAATTTGAGGTTCACTAATTTGATATTTCAGTTGCTCTAAAACAAATGATGCTACTTCTTCCACATCATGAAGATTACTTCGCCATTCCTGGGGTTGACCAGGGCTGATGATTCTGGCTAAAGCCCAGAAAGCTTTTTGACGTAAAGCCAGGTGTTGATTACCTTGGATAATCGAGCGTAACCGGGTAATATTACGTTTAGAGGGTTCCGCACAAACACCAAAGGAGTTAAGTAAATTAACAGCGCGTGGTAGATTTGAGATGACTGTAAATTCTTGATAAATTAATTCACTAAAGTCTGACCACAGCATCTTACCCGGCGCTAAGGAAATCGCTGTCTGTAATTCATTTATATGGTTATATCTGGATAAACCAGCTTGAAACTGCCGTAAAATCCAGTTATGATACCTTTGCTCTAGTTCTTTGATTTGGAAGTCAGAACTATCAGAAGGTAAGGTCTGCATAATATTAGATAACGCCATGACAGCTACAATCTTTCTCGTTTGCTGTAAGTTGGGGTTAACGTAAGTGTCTGTTTCCAACCATTGCAATAAACTGTGAATAATAGATAAACGATTTTTAGCCTGACAACTCTGGTTTTCTAGGTGTCGTCGTTGGTCTTGCATACTTCCATTTTGGAAGTTTTGAGACAGGCTCAATGTCACCCTCCCCCAGGTGGAAAATTCTACTTCAATGTCGGGATTAATTTCTTGACCTGAACGAGAACGGCTAATTTGAGGAATTAAGTCAGTAGGGTTATGACTAACTTTTTTGGCAATGTTGTTATTTGTGGGTATTGTTCTTTTAGGAGAAACTTCTAGACGAAAACGAATATCTGCGCGATCGCAATGTACCAGTGTCAGCAATAAACGCTCATCAAATGTATATTCAACTTCCAAGTTTAAATAATCTCCCGGTTGAATCCCCGCAGCGCGAATTTCATCAGTATTAACCTTGCGAGTCCGTTGTAAAGTTGTATTTTGATTGATTTGGGAACCCATACCCACCCAGGCTTGAAAACCAATCAAACCATCTGTAAATGCTGGTAAACGAAATCCGGCTAAGGTAGTACGATAAGGATACTTTTGACCGTGAGCAACTAACAATTCTAATTTTGATTCTTCAGTATCAGGATTTGTCACTTCTAGCCAAATATTTGTGGGGTTAATTCCTTCTGATTTACCAACTGTACCTGCTGCATAAAGTGCAGCACCATGAGCAACTGCTAAATCTGGATCTCCTGAAAGAATTAATATTCCCGGTAAAAGCTGTTCTAACCGTTCCCGAATTAAAGGGAAGTATGTCATCCCACCATTGAGGAGAATTGCATTGATTTTTGGTAGTTCCCCCAACTTATCCTTAGCTTTGAGGAGGACATCAAGTACAGGTACAACAAAAGTATGACGGCGATCTACAAAGGGAGATTCATTAAAAGCGGTTTTCGGGTCTAATTTTTCTATTAGTTCGGGCTTAATGTCAGGACACAGTAACTCTTTTAAAGCTTCCTGCATTTGACGATATCCCCAACTGTAGAAAATTGAAAATCCTGAACTAGAACTGACGTATTCAAAGGGGATTCTAAACTCTTCCTGATGGGGATTTTGTGAGTATTCTGCGCCCCAAAGGTGCTTAAACTTCTCTGCATATACTCTCAGTTCATACCAGAGTTTTTTCTGTTCAGGGGAAGATAACTTACTAATTCTACTATAGTTTTTAAACAAATAATCAACGATTTTCTCATCAACTTGGTCTCCTCCCACTCGCGTACGAGAACCAATGGAAATATCCTCAATTAAAAACTGAGCCATGTCACTATTCCATTGTACTGTGTGTAATGAAGTATCTAAAGTTCCTCCTCCTAAATCGTAAACAAGAATATTTAAAGGACGACTGGTATCTAAATCAGCGTCAATTGCTCCATGTTGTAGTCTATATAAAAAATAATATAAAGCCGCTTTTGGTTCTGGTAGCAAAACAATGTTATTTTCTTCCCAACCCGCTAACTTAGCAGCTTCACGAGTGGCTTCAATAGCATCAGGTTCATAGGAAGCTGGGTGAGTGATAACCGCGCCTGCTACATCTATTTGTTGTTTGATTAATTGCTGACGACAAAACTTTAAAACTTCTGCGGCTGCTTGTTCTGGTTTCACACTACCGATACTCAGTCTATATTCAAAAGGAACTTCATTTTCCAAAGTGCCAATATCATGTTTCCAAGCCAAAATAGTTTGATCTCTAAAAGCGTAATACTGACTGCGGACATGGTTCCCAATTTGAGTATTATCTAATTGCGAAAACCGCACAGAAGAAGGAATTAATTCTGTATTTTGTAAAGCTTCATGATCATTTTTTACAGGAAGTTTAATTGCATTAGCTCTCCATTCTTTGGTTAATGTTTGGTTAGCTCTGGCGACTACTGTATTAGTAGTTCCTAAATCAATCCCCAAATATGTGGGGCGTAAAATGTTTTGTATTAATTCAATATATGTGGCTGTTTCTCTGAGTTTATTTCCCAGTTGATTATTACCAATAGCGACTGTTTTAACTTGTTTGTTGGCTAAATAAGAAAACAATCTGGCATAATCATTATCATTACTAACAACAGCAATGATATTTATTTTCTGCTGGGAATTGTTAATCAATTCCTCAGATGTGCGAAAAATTAAATTATCAACTTCCTGGGGAACAGATGTCAGTCCGGGTGTTAATTCAAAGCGATATCCTAAATCCCGTAGCTGACTACCATAAGCAGCTAAGATGGCTGGTGTGTTGCAAAATGCACGACGTTCTTTTATGTTACCATACTTTGTGCAAATATCTTCAATTTCCCTCAGTTGGGGTTTAATGTTGTCTAAGTCTAAGAGAATTGCTATATTGTCTGTCATGGTTTTTGATCCTATTTTGTGAAAATATTTTAATTATTTGCCGAATTAGCAGTTAACTCTTTGACTTGCGCTGGTGTAATTATTTGGTCGTTAACCTTCCATCCTTTCTGAATACACTTTACTTGTTTAATTTCTGTTTCTTCGGTAAAAGGTGTTCCTTCTACATAAGCGTATTTTGCTAAGTCAATTTGAGATATGGTGAAACTCTCTGTGAGAGACTTGGGGTAATTTTCTATTCCTAGTTTTTGCAATATTGTCATTAAATTACGCAAGACAATAAATATCGCCAGAGCATCATCAGAGGAAATTTCTGCTTCTCCAGTTGCTTCAATTTGAGGTTGTAGTAAACTGATAATTTTTTGTATTTGATCTAAAGCCGGTTGGGAACCATTTTGCAGTGCTTGAGCGATTTCTGTGACAGTCTCTTGATGTCCTTGTTGGCGAATTTGTTCTAATTCCCTAACAAGTTCTAATTTTTCAGCTTCTAAATTACCAATTTGAGTGGTTAATTCTCTTTCAGTCTCTCCTACGCTGATAGCGAGGTTTTTATTAGTTTCATCTTTAATGTCCGCGCGAGTAATTCTAAAATGTTTCATTAACGCCATTCCAAAATCTGCCAGACTGTCGTTAACTCCATCTCTAATTATGCTTTGAAAGACTGTAGATGCTGCAAATAGTGGTTGAGCATTTTCTGGGAGATATGTTTCTAATTGAACTAAAATCAAATAAGTCTTATAAGAATGATTATAAAAGTAATCAATATTATAATTTAGCTGAGTAATACGTCCCAGGTCTCTATTGTCACTGTCTATAAACCCATATTCTGCATTATTAATTAAACCTTTGATAGCTGCTTGAGATTCTTGATAAACTTCCTGTGGTGTCAGTTTGTAACGGCGAGAGATGGAATAGTAAAAGTTTTCAGCTTTTTGGTAATCTGATTCAGGAATTTTGTTAAGTAATTCTTTCCAAGAATCTTGATAATATTTATTAAGTGTGATAATGGATTTTTGTAATATTTGTGAAATTTTTCTATCTTCTTCTGTAATAGCAGAGATATATTTTCTGTAATAATCTTCGACAAATAATAAAAATTGCCCCCAAGGATTTTGTTGGAGAATTTGCAGATTAAATTTGTCTTTTAAGGATGAGTGGGGGTTTTTCTCGTTTTTTGTTTTCTGATTTGATGGACGACGAATAGCAGCATTTTGAGGGTTTTTGAGTCGTGGTTTGGGAGTTTTGTGATCCATGAGTTTGAGTAATTATGTAGTATGGAGTAATACTTGAAGTTGTGTAAACTACTACACTGCATCAAAAAAATATCCCTAGTCATCTATCTGAAGATAGATATTGAGATAATGATTGATTAATCACTCAGTAATTATATACTATGCTGGAATCAGCATCTTCTATACGGTAGCTTCCAGGTAAATAGGATACAGAGTGTAATTCATAATTCGTAGTTCGTAATTCGTAGTTCGTAATTCGTAGTTCGTAATTTGTAATTCGTAATTAAAATTTCTCAATTTTTACTCTCTGTGCCTGGTGTGTGATACTAATTAATTTCAGATTCTCTCATTGGGTAGATTATCTGCTGAGTAATAGCAAATAATATAGTGATCAAGGTGTGGTGCAAGGGGACGCGGTTTATTAGAGGTTTTTAATGAACAGTCCTTCCTTTGTTAGTGCTTCTAGTCTCACGTTAGAAAAGCATCAGAATTTAGAACACCAGGCTGATTACAATGGTGTCAATACTCTACCCGAAATTTGGTCAATAGCAGCTCAACAATTTAGTCATGTTGTAGCCGTACATGACCCCCACGCGAAGCCAGATGTAAGTCTGACTTATATTGAACTGTGGGAGCAAATTAAACAGTTTGCGGCTGGTTTACAGTATTTGGGTGTATCAGTCAGGGCAAAGGTTGGTTTATTTTCTGAAAATAATCTGCGCTGGTTAATTGCTGACCAAGGTATTATGGCAGCAGGCGCAGTGGATGCTGTACGTAGTTCTCAAGCATCTGAGGATGAATTAATCTATATTCTCAGTAATAGTGAAGCTACTGCTTTGATAGTAGAAAATCAGGCGACTCTGAATAAGCTACTGGAGCGGATACATGATTTGCCTATTAAATTAGCTATTATACTTTCAGATGAGGCAGTGGAGACACAGCCGGGGTTGGAAGTGCTGAACTTTTCCCAGGTCATGGAAGTTGGGAGTAATCATAATTTCTTACCAGTTGAGCAAAACCGCGAAAGTTTAGCAACTTTTGTTTATACGTCAGGAACTACGGGTCAGCCAAAAGCAACGATGCTTAGTCATGGTAATTTGTTGCATCAGGTGACGGGTTTAGCTGTGGTTGTGCAGTTAGAAGCAGGCGATCGCGTATTGAGTATTCTTCCTACTTGGCATATTTATGAACGAGCGATTGAGTATTTTGCTTTCTCCCAAGGTTGTACTCTCATTTATACAAATCTGCGTCATATCAAGCGGGATCTCAAAGCTCAAAAACCTCAATATTTTGTTTCTGTACCTCGGCTATTAGAATCTATTCATGATGAAGTACACAAAAATTTTCGCCAAGAGTCTGCTCAGAAACGGCGTTTAATTAACTATTTTCTAGCTATGAGCGATCGCTATATTCAAGCTAGGCGAATTGTGCAGAATTTAAGTTTAGAAATACAAAACCCTTCTGTATGGCAACGCCAAAAGGCTAGAACCCAAACATCTCTACTTTGGCCTATCCATGCACTAGCGGATAAATTAATTTACAAAAAAGTTCGTGAACAAATAGGCGCAGAATTGAAACAGACTATTTGTGGTGGTGGTAGTCTGAGTCCTAGTTTAGAAACATTTTATGAAATTATCGGGATAGAGGTACTGGTAGGCTACGGATTAACGGAAACATCCGCAGCTTTGACAACCAGACGACCGGAACATAATTTGCGAGGTTCAGCCGGGATACCAATTCCAGGAACGGAAATTTGGATTGTTGACCCCCAAACCCGCAAAACTCTACCCCAAGGAGAAAAAGGTCTAGTCTTAGCACGGGGACCTCAGATTATGCAGGGTTACTATCACAACCCAGAAGCCACAAATAAAGCTATTGATCCCAAAGGCTGGTTTAATACTGAAGACTTAGGTTTTCTGAGCGCACAGCAAGATTTAGTTTTGACTGGTAGGCAAAAAAATACGATTGTTTTGAGTAATGGTGAAAATGTAGAACCGGAACCGATTGAAAACGCTTGTCTACGGAGTGATTATATAGATCAAATTGTCGTAGTTGGTCAAGATCAGCGATCGCTTGGGGCTTTAATTGTTCCGAATTGGGATAATCTTGAGGAATGGGCAGAAAATCAAGGGTTGCAACTCCACAAACCAGATTCAGAAGAAATTACTCCACAGAAGCAGAAAACCATTAACTTAGATAGCCAACCTATTCAGGATTTGTTTCGTCAAGAACTAGATCAAGAAGTCCGCAATAGGCCTGGATATAGTCCTCATGACCGCATTGTTCCTTTCCGTTTAATTTCCGAGCCGTTTTCACAAGAAAATGGGATGTTGACTCAAACTCTCAAAATTAAACGCCATATTGTGATGGAACATTACAGCGATTTAATTAACGAAATGTTTGACTAAGGAGGTGCAATAGGGTGGGCAGTCTTAGCCCTCCCCTACAAGAGTTTTAACATAAAAGTTGGTACTTGATTTACAGCGATCTGCTGTCTGTTGCGGACAATTTATTTGAGGGTGGTACTATGAGGCGGAACAGAAACCACCTTTTTAGCTAAACCCAAAGTCTGCAAGAGTTTAATACTCCACCAAGTTATATCAATTTCCCACCAAGACAATCCTGATTTCGCCATGTGGGGATATGTGTGATGGTTGTTGTGCCATCCTTCTCCATAAGTTACAAGTGATACCCACCAAAGATTACGTGCGTCATCATTGGCCTCAAAGGTACGATATCCCCACAGGTGTGTTGCTGAGTTGACAAACCAAGTGGAATGCCACAATAATACTGATCTAACAAATGTACCGTAGATGACAAAAGGCCAACCACCTAAAATATACAGCAACAAACCCAGAGGAATTTGCAACAGCAGGAAGTAGCGGTCTAGCCAGCGATAGAAGGGTTGTCGTGCTAGATCAGGGGCATATTTTTGATAAATTTCATAGTCAAAAAATTCAGCCCGTGGGTAAAAAATCCATAACATATGGCTCCACCAAAATCCACGCTGGGCGGAGTATGGGTCTAGGTTAACATCTTCTGTGTGGGCGTGATGCTGGCGGTGTCCACCAACCCAAAAAATCGGACCTCCTTGTAAAGCCAGCGCTCCAATTGTGGCGATCGCATATTCTAACCACTTAGGAACTTGAAAACTTTTATGGCTCAGTAGTCGATGATATCCTAAGCAAATACCGATACTCCCGAATAACCAATGAAGAAACACTAGCAAACCTAGTGCTGACCAAGAGAAAAACCAAGGTGCTAGGAGCGCTATAGCATGAAATGCAGCAAAAAAGGCTACGTTCACCCACCGCAGACGAGGTGGTTCTCCGATCTCAGGAGTGAACGCCAGAAACTTTGCAGTCATAAAAATTCCTGTTGATGGATGATCAAGCGATTTGCTATTTCTTGGTGCAACCACAGTAGGATTTTGCCCACTCTGTACAGTAGTTAGTTACAGTAAAGAAAAGCAAGTGTCACTTACATTTTTTATCCTAGCAAACCTTTGTTTTTTGTGCAAGTACCACTTGCATTATTCCTGATGACATATCAACCCATTTCAGCACGTCAACGTTTAATTCAATCAGCACTGGAATTATTTACAGCCCAGGGAGTCAGCGCCACCACCACCCGCCAAATCGCTGAAAAAGCTGAAGTCAACGAAGTTACCTTATTCCGGAATTTTGGTAACAAGCATGGGCTGTTATTGTCTGTGCTGGAAGAATCCGCAGCTTTTAAGAATTTAGGAGAGTCGCTGGTGCAAAGGGCTACTCCTCCTGGTGACATCTACCAAGCACTGAAGGATTACGCAAGTGAAAGCTTAGAGGCGTTAGAACGGATACCTGAGTTAGTGCGCTCTGTGGTAGGTGAAGCAAACCAGTATCCAATGGAAAACCGCCGCGCTTTAGGACGTGGATTAACCGAAGCCAACCGCTATGTAGCCCAATATTTAGCCACTGTAATTCAGCAAGGAGATTTAAATACCTATCTCAGAGCAGAAAAATTAGCTAGTTTGCTCAATGCCATGATTTTGGGGTATGCGGTGATTGAATTTACCAGTGAATTTAACGAATTGTGGGTAGATAGAGATGATTTTCTCGAAAATTTAGTAGCATTGTTTTTACACGGAGCAATGACATCTCCAGCCACAGCAGCCACATTTGAGGAAAATCTGCCGGAAGTGGCTGATTTACCTGTGGGTTTAGTTCACCAAATTTTGCAAAAAGCGAAGAAGTTAGGAATCCAAGATTATGCTTTGGCTTATGTGTTATTTGGTGCTGGTTTATCTGTGCCAGAAATTGTCAGTTTGCAGCAAAACCACCAAATCTGTGATGCTTCAGGCCACTTCCTCCAAATTAGTACCCCAGAACTTCGCCGCCAAGTTCCTGTAAATCAGTGGATTTTGGGCAAACGCTATGGTTCTTATAGCAATAACCCTCTGATCAAATGGCTGAAAAGTCGTAATGATCATCAACCGGCGATGTTTCTCAATCACAAGGGTGAAGCGATGACAGAATTAGATTTATTGCAACATTGGCAAGCATGGACTGAAGGATTATTAACACCTCAAGGAGAACCGCCAGCGATCGCCCAAATTCAACATACTTGGTGTGTAGAAATGTTAATGCGGGGAATGAGTTGGGAAAATTTGACTATTCTTACAGGTTGCGATCGCACTCAATTACAATCCTATGCTCAAAGAGCCAAAGAAAAAGCCGCCCTAGAGCAAGCAACTCGTCTAGATCACAAGCCCACATAATATGACTGGACATGATTGGCTTATTGGCAGTTCGTTGTTTAAAATAAAATTTTCATCTTTATTAATCATGGTGTCTCCCCAACCCATTAACCCGGCTCCTGGACAAGAATCAGTGTGGGATTACCCCCGTCCCCCTCGCCTAGAAGACACAAGCAAACATATTCAAATCATCTTTAATGAAGTCACAATTGCGGACACCCACAACGCCAAGCGGGTATTAGAAACCAGCCATCCACCGAGTTACTACATTCCCCCTGCGGATATCAAAATGGATCATCTCATACGGATGCCAAAATCTAGCTTTTGTGAATGGAAAGGGGCTGCTGGTTACTACACCATCCGAGTTGGTGATAAAGAAGCACATAATGCAGCTTGGTTCTATCCTGACCCAACACCAGATTTTGCATCTCTGAAAGATTACGTAGCATTTTATGCCCATCTTATGGATGCTTGCTACGTTGATGGCGAAAAAGTCCAACCCCAACCAGGTAACTTTTATGGTGGTTGGGTAACTCAGGATATTGTTGGACCCTTTAAAGGTAGCCCTGGTACTTGGGGATGGTAAATTAATTGTGAAAAAACCAACCTAAATTAAGTTTTTTAAACACAATCAAAATTCTGACTGTGAATTGGTTTGAGATTTTCAGGACTTACGTAACCCTAATGTATTTTCGTCATTGCGACCGTAGGGAAGCAATCTCAAAGCCTTGATTTTCGGAGCGAGTGCGTCAGTACTAATTTTTATCAACTCCTCACAACTCTATCTGTGGCATAAATTTATTTACGCCCACTTACTGAATACAATAGTTATGTGTGTTTTTACTAAGCACTAAAGTGCTTAAACTTATGATCAGCTATCCAGATTTTTCTCCACAAGGTTATCAAGTCATCAGCGAACTGGGACGAAATCGTGAAGGAGGAAGAATTGCATGGTTAGCTTCTGAATTGAACACAGGTCAACAGGTAGTAGTTAAACAGTTTTGTTTTGCTCAAGTTGGTTCAAATTGGTCAGCGTATAAAGAACACGAGCGAGAAATTCAAGTTCTACAAGGACTAAATCATCCAGGGATTCCTAAATGTTTAGGTGCATTTGAAACAGATGATGGATTTTGTTTAATCCAAGAATACAAAAACGCTCCAAATTTAGCAGTTGGGCGCAGCTTTGACCCCGAAGAAATTAAACAAATAGCTATCAAAGCCTTAGAAATATTAGTTTATTTGCAAAATC
>PWQB01000715.1 GCA_003556955.1 Nostocaceae cyanobacterium CSSed10_463m | reverse complement strand
TATCAATCAGCTTATTGTGCCGATGGTAGCTGCAAAACCGAGAAAGATTCATAAAGTATCACTGGCTTTATTAAAAACTTCTAAAATGTGGCGACAAATTTCCTTGAGTTTGTCCCCGACTTGTGGCGAAGGTTCAGCCATACCCACAAAACTCCAGTTTTCCACAGTAGACAGTCGCCAAGCTTCACCGCGATGGTCAAATCCAGCCACTTCTAAACCAATGGCACGACGTGACTGATTTATGGGATCTTGGTAAAAGCGGATTTGAATCAAAACACTACGACTGCGCCAAGACTTGCTGATTCCCGGAAAGTGAAAGCCGATGTCTATAGAATCGGGATCAATTAACTCCCTGGTTTCTGGGTCATTCTTCCAAGGTTTGAGATCCGATTTAGCATCAGGAAACTCGAATTTAAACAAATTCACTACCGTCGCAATCTTGCTAGCTAGTTCAAGGTTTGTTGCTTGTTCAGATGCGTTCACGAAAAAACACTCCTATTACCGCAAGTGCGGAAGTCAAAAGTCAAAAGTCAAAAGTCAAAAGTCGAAAGTCTGATTTTCTAGGCTTTTCATTGATTTTGAATGGTCTGTTTATTTACGCCGACTTGTACTATATTTTGCCGATCTTGGGGGAATTTTACAACATAAAAACCACCAGAAGGCTCATAATATTGGTGTTTTAGCTTATCAACACCTTTTAGATTGAGCAAATTTAAAATTATGCTTTCCCCATAATTAAGTCTTTTGAGACTAAACAGGGTTATCTTGAGTAATTATACTTAACTTTTCTATAAATACGCAGTAACTACGCCCATTAGCAGAATTTTCAGGAAAATACCTTGTGAAGTAGAACGATAGATCACCCCAGCGATCTAAAATTACACTGTTAATCGGCACACACAAAACAAATTAAGTTCAGTTTATGGCGCGTCAACGCTCGATTTTTTCTCTGATTTTAGTATTATTAGCTACATTCCTCATTAGTTGTGGTGGCCCTAGCGTCACAGTTGCACCTCCAACTTATACCGCAACTCAACTGGAAAGAATTGAGGAATACGTTCCCAAAATTCAGGCTGTGCGCGATCGCTCAGACGAATTGAAAACCCTGATCAACAAAAAGGATTGGATTGATGTAAGTAATTTTATACATGGACCAATGACCGAAGCTAGGTCAAGCATGACTTATATTATTCCCAACCTCCTCCCTTCTGTCCAACCAGTAGCACGGCAAAAAACGCGGGATTTACTTAACGACCTGGTTAAAATTGACCAAGCGGCTTTAGCAAGTGATACTCAACTGGCTTTGAGTAACTACCAACAAGCTATGGAAGACATTGATAAATTTTTCCAACTACTTCCTGATACCAGCACTCAACCAGAAGTAAGTTAGGCAACCAGTTTAATATGGGAAAAGAAGGATCAGGGTGAATGAATGATCATTAGTATCTCCTCTGACTCCCTGATCTCTCCCATTCTCTTGTCCAGACAAGATTAATTGCGTCTCTACCCACTTCCTTTAAAAAAGCCATGAGTCATGTAGTTATCATCGGGTGTGGTGTGGTGGGGGCTACCATAGCCTATGAACTCAGTCGAGTTAAAAACTTAAAAATTACTGTTATCGACCGTCAACCACCCGCCCAAGCTTCCACAGGTGCAGCCCTGGGGGTGTTAATGGGGGTGATTAGCCATAAAGTCAAGGGTCAAGCTTGGCAAAGGCGACAAACTAGTATTAAACGCTATGAAACTTTAATTCCGGAATTAGAAGCTATCACAGGGCGGAAAATTCCTTTTAACCGTCAAGGTATTGTCAGTTTGTTGACGGAACCTCAGAATTTAACGGGATGGGAAAACTTGGCGACTGTACGTCAGTCTCAAGGTTGGAATTTACAACTTTGGGATACAGATAAACTGAAATTTTTCTGTCCGCAAGTTGACACGGACGCAGTTACCGGGGCGGTTTATTCTCCCCAAGACCGACAACTCAATCCGACTACTTTGACTTTAGCTTTAGTTGAGGCAGCCCAACATCATGGAGTCAAGTTTCAATTTGGTGTGAATGTTTTGGGGATTGAACCAGCCGAATGTAGTGTAGTAAAAACTACAGAGGGAAAAATTGCTGCTGATTGGGTGGTAGTGTCTGCGGGATTGGGTTCTACATCACTGACAGCACAGTTAAATCAAATGGTTCATATTCGCCCAGTATTAGGACAAGCTTTACAAGTTCGTCTACAACAACCACTAGGAAATCCTGATTTTCAGCCAGTGCTGACTGGTAATGATGTGCATATTGTCCCTGTAGGGAACAGTAATTATTGGGTAGGTGCAACGGTGGAGTTTCCTAGTAATGATGATCAAATTCCGCCTGATGAAGAATTATTAAATCAAGTTTGGCAGCAAGCGATCGCCTTTTGCCCAAATTTAGCCTCTGCGGAGATTATCCGCACTTGGTCGGGTTTACGTCCCCGTCCTGAAGGTCGTCCCGCACCAGTTATTGAACCACTCCCAGGATTTAGCCATATTCTCTTAGCTACTGCACATTACCGCAATGGTGTTTTACTAGCACCCGCCACAGCTGACGCAATTCGTGAGATGATTATTTCTCATGATCATAAAAAATAGCTTTTAGTATTTCGGCTTTGACGTTTGATTAGGAAAATAGCGTGTCTTTAATAGAACATAAAATCACAGTAGATTCTTTAGAATGGTTTTATCGGGAGTCTGAACCTATTGGCAGAACTGATTTACTACCTG
>PWQB01000230.1 GCA_003556955.1 Nostocaceae cyanobacterium CSSed10_463m | reverse complement strand
AGACGAGGAATAAAGTGATGAGTCGATTTTGGATTTGAAAGTTGAGAGACATAGCCGCAGTGCTTGCTCTACCTGCATTAATGCTATGAAGATAAGGGCTAGCGATCGCACTCCCGAAAAATACTGCTAGCAAAACAATCAAGATGGATTGCCAATTTTTTCCTCTGTTCGCGATCGCTTGTCCTAAGCAAACAAGAGCAGAGGATATACCCATAGCTAACCAGTAAATAGGGTATAAAAAAGCTGTAGCAGCGATAGATACACCAATACCAACACCATTAATGTAAGATTTTCCTCGATTGGCAAATAAGCTGATCAAGAAAAAAAGACAGATAAAAAACAGACCAAATCCCAGTCCATTACCATTTCCATGAGCAAACTTATGAAGTGGAAGTACACGCTCATCAATTGGTAAAATGTCATTACCAAACCGTTTCAGTTCTTGAATAAAAAAGATAGAAGTACAGAAGATTGACAGAAAAACAGCGAAAACACCCGTTTGGCGCAGGGGATGAAGAAGTTGTGCCGTCTTAAATATAGCCCATGCAGAAACTGCCAAAGCGAGAATATTTAACAATGCAAATCCTATGGGAGGAGAAATATTTCCCATCTGACACAGCCAACTCACTAAGTAATGATGCGCCCAAGGATATTTAAGAGGATATCCGGCTAATAAAATATCTTCGGGTGGCACTACCCCATTCATAATATTGAAAACAATACTGGCGTGCATAAACTCATGCCAATTAATCAATGCAAACTGTGGATTAAAAAATATCAGAATTGCTAAAGTCGAAATCAGCAGCACCAACAGAATATAAATAGATTTTTGCCACCGCAGACATATAGTAAGGATGATAGTAGCAATAACGGAAATTATGATTGTAGTAGCTAACTTTATCATTTCAATTCTAATTTCTATTCGGCTTTATGTGGAAGGTGGAAAAGAAAAAATGATAATTATTGCTGATGATGTTATAGTTCAATCTCGAATATTTTCCTTCTATTCAAACCATCTATTTTCAAATAAACATAATGCCGAAATCTTAAAAAGCTTTCTTGTAACCAAGATGGAGTTTCACACCATTGATAGTACATGGGAACCGCTTTGTCCATTAAAAATGTCTGCCAGTGTTCCAGGATAGCTTCAGTTTTTACCTCCTGAGCGCGAATTTGCCCATTAGCTACCATTGCCATGCGAAATTCAGGATCATCCCTTAATTTAATAAGTCTTGAAAGTGCGACATTTAAAGAATCAGCTTCTAAATAATCAAACTCACTTTTACGTTCAGCTTGATAAGCCGACTCACATCCTAAAATTGCCGGAACGTTAGCTCTCCAAGCATTGTATAACTTGGATGCTGGTTTATTATTGTATCTACATTTACTGAAACTACGTATTGCTAAAACTGCATCCATCTCACTATAGTCATGCCAAGATGCCGTGTCACCAACCGTAATCCAACGTAATCCCAAGGCTTCAAGTTGTTCTTTCCAGTTTGGTTCGCGTAATTCAGGAGCTAAATTAGATACATCACCCAAGTAAGCTATATTTTCAAAGCGATCGCCTCTTGTTTCATCACGCGGAGTCAGTTTCGTTTGAGTCCAAAGTGGTATATAGTGACTTTTCCATAAAGATGAAAGCCCCTTCGATAATGCCTGATGTCGGTTCTGAACCACGTGTAATTGGCAATAGGGATGATTTTTTTTATCATCGCGAAGGCAGATGAGTAATAGTTTTGAACTGGGTTTTAGATTGAAGGGTAGAGAAAAAGAATGAGCAAGGACAATTCCTTCATCAGGTAAAGTATCTATTAGTTCACAGGGAAAATTAGCTACTTTCAAATGGAGATATACTTTATAAATTCTTTGAAAAATCTTCAAAAAAAACAGCAAAAGTAAGTAAACACCGAATCAGGTTGACTATACAGACGAAGCCAAGGGTGCTAGGAGGATCGGATCAACAAGGTCTATTTTCTGAGGTCGGGAAGAGACACGAGCATAATTTTATTGTTGCTGGGTAAACTTGCCAATTTCCTCCACCCAACGCCGGCGTTCAGGATGTTCTAAATTTAAAATATCTTCTAAACTCCAATGGAAATGAAAGGCGATACAGGCTACCTCCTCACTCAGCGCCTCTGAGGGGTAGCCTATGATTCCCCCGCTAGGGAAAGCTCCACTTGAAAGTTAGTATTACATTGAGGACACTGCACAGGAATATAAGCATCACCATGCTGATTAATCCGGTTATAAAATTCTCTTAAATAAGCTAAATCCTTTGTAAACAGATTTTCCAATAAATCGGGATTTATGTCAGTTAAATCACCCAATTTTGTAATCACTCGTGATAACATCACAATCACGGCATAAGCCGTATTTTCCTGAGCATCCCGATTTTTTTGCAGATAAATCTCATCTTTAGCAGTCGCCAAACGCATCACACCCTGACGATGTACATTCCCCTCTGAATCTAATAAACCCCTGGGTAAAATAAATTCAAATTCCGTATAAAGTCCTTTAGTCATTGGTCAATCAATTTTAGATTTTAGATTTTAAATTTTGGATTAGACTGCAATCTAAAATCGCAAATCCAAAATCCAAAATTCTTTACTCCCTGCCTATTCCTACTCCCCACTCTCCTTTTCTTCTAATTCATTAATTTGACGATAAAATTGCTGTAAAAAACT
>PWQB01000511.1 GCA_003556955.1 Nostocaceae cyanobacterium CSSed10_463m | reverse complement strand
GATTGATGTTTAATGACCAAGCCCCGTTGAGACGCAAGTTCGTTTCATTCCCTCAAAGGTCTACAATGTCAATTTTTGATTTTAGCGATCGCTCTCGCTCTAATTTTCCTGCTAAAAATCCGCAACATTTGTTTACATTGTGTCCCATTGTCCACATACCTCGGCCGTTACCCTAATTGCTTTCTAAACGCCAAATATCTTGTTAATTTGTTGCATTTCCTCGGTCTTTGGCAGATTCATCAATCCCCAATCCTCATCGTCATCCCAATCATCATCTTCATCCTCATCATTACTTTGAGCATTTTTATGACCGTTGTTATTGATTTCTTGATTATCTGAAATCATCCCCAAGGCAGATGCGCTATTGTTCGGTGTTGTTGATGTCTGATGAGTAACTGCTGGTGTGACATAACCAGGGTCAATATCAATCCCACAAATTCGCCGGATAATGTTGATTTGTGCTTCTAATTTAGAGATCGCCACAATGCCAATCTGCCTCATTTTCTCCCCACGCACACCCTCATTAAACATTGCCAAAGGCAACCAATATGCTTTGAGAGTAGACATAACTAACTCAGTCAAACTCTCATCCTGATTAAAAGGATCTGACTGCAAGTAGCTAATTACCCGTCCATCCACACTATCCTCTGAGCGCTTAATGGAAATTCTTTGGAGTTTTGCATCTGTCATATTCTTGTATTTGAAAATCTTGATAACAGGAATGCAGATGCGATAATTTCTCGCATCACTACCATTCAAAGAATAACAAAGGAATTATTGCCGAGCAACCAGAATCAATTTTCCTGTTAAGCGTTTCTGAATTTAACAACTAATTTTGATAACACCCTGTTCAATTTATTTGAACTGTAAATTTATTCAGCCAAGATAGTTTCTCGTTGACTGACAAATAAATTGGCAAGTAAACTACACAATCTACATAGATTTACTTGAGTTTATCGGTGGCAATTTTGTGTAACTTAACACTATGTCTCTGGCACACCTCAAACTATCAAAAAAAGGGCTTTTAGATACCATTCGGGCGTAGTTGAGCAACAAAAAAAAGTAGTTCAACCCAAATCTCATGGTTTCATGACATTCTCTTGGGTGTAGACAGTCACCAAAATCGACATATTTTGAGACTTTTATGCCTTGTCTACGCCTCCTATTTTTAGTCAAAAAACGCTCAAAAGCATATATAGAAAATGTTACAGCCATTTTTTATGTAAAATTTTGCCTCAAAAAGCATAATACATTGATGTTGCAAATGTAATTCAAAAAACTGTTCAAAAATTATTCTGTAGTTGTTTATAATACTTTTAGTTACAAAACAGTTGTATCACTCTTTGAAAAAAGTCGAGTGAATCCGAAAATCCGTGATTATTGTCAACAATTTAAATTTATTGACAATATAATAGCCCAAAACCCTTGTGATTACGTTGAATTAGCCATTTTTTAGCCAAAAGTCACCCAGGTATTTTTGATAGTAATTAGAGTGAAAATTGACCCTAAAACAGCAGTTATATTCTCATTAACTGAGATTAATTGATAAGAAAACCCCAGTAGAAAACCTTCAAAATTACCAGTTGAGTAGTCAGTAGTCCAGTATTAAAAAACACCTGTAAACGCGCCAAAGATGGCTGTCAATCCTACAAAGCAGGATTTCGCGCCCCCCGTGGGCTACTACTGGAAATGGATTTCGGGCAGGTGTATCATGGTAATGGTGGTACTTACTACACTTCCACGCCCTGCGGGTGGGCTGCGCCCATCCTTCGCTACGCTCAGGACGCAGAAGTTGCGTAAGCCCTTCGGGGAAGATAGCACACCTGCTGACTACAGTATAAAAACAATGGTAGCCTTAGCAATTCTGCGCGTTGAAAAACTCAAATCTTTCAGCAATGTAGGCAGTAGTGAAAAACATACTGCTCGTTTACAAGATACGCCAAATGCTGACCCCACTAAAAAAAATATCAGGCTGATTGGTGAGTTGGATGATTTACCATTGAGCGAAATCGTCAAAACCAAAATAGCCACCAGCACAAAACACAAACCCCGCAAAGACGCAGTGTTGTGTAGCGATATAATTTTAAGCGCATCACCCGAATATTTTCGCCCTCATGATCCATCACTAGCTGGTGAGTGGGATAATCGTCGGATGTGGGACTTTGCCAACGCCTCTAAAAACTGGCTAATTGAAAATTACGGTGATAAGTGCGTCAGGGCAGAATTGCATTTGGATGAAGTTACCCCTCACATTCATGCTTATATAATTCCCATCAACGACAAAACCAAACAACTCAGCCACAAAGCCATGTTTGGTGGTGACGGCAAACAAGCCGGTATGAAATTATCCAAGTTGCAAGATAGTTATGCAGATGCACTAGCACCATTGGGTATTGAACGAGGGGTGAAAGGTTCCAAAGCTACCCACACTAAAATTAAGAATTATTACCAAGCAGTTAACAGCAAACCCCTGAACTTGGAACTAGAGCGATTTGCACCCCAGCCAGGAGAAACAGCACAGCAATTATATGAACGCATCAAGGCTGATAAAGCAATTCAAGATATAAATCATCAGTTAGCTGACCGCAGACTGTTATTGAAGCAATCACGCGAAGCCGAACAGAAAGCTCATGCTAGTGAGAAGCTGCGGCAGCAGTTAGAACAGCGCGTGGCACAGTTGGAGAAGGAAAAAATTGTCTGGAAGCAGCAGGCAGAACAGTTGCGGGACTTGCCCCTGGAAGATGTGGCTTGGCAGTT
>PWQB01000248.1 GCA_003556955.1 Nostocaceae cyanobacterium CSSed10_463m | reverse complement strand
AGAGTTTCGCCGATTTTTAGAGCAAGTCGGACGTGGTGAATTTCAACAGTTATTTAAGCCATCCAGTTTAACAATCCCTAATTCTGATAGTGTAATTGATGAAATTGTGGATGCGGTGAAGGAACTTTCTAAAAACCGCATAGGAGCTTTGTTGATTTTGGAAACAACTGGTCCGATTCACGAGCGCGATTTTTCTGTCCCTGGAGTCAAGCTGAATGCTGATGTTTCTAAAGAACTTATTCAAACCATTTTTCAGCCCAAAACCTTACTGCATGATGGGGCAACCTTGATCCGTGGCTCGCGGATTGTTTCATCAGGTATAATTTTACCACTTTCGGGACGCACAGCCTCGCGCCAGCTGGGAACACGCCATCGGGCAGCTATGGGAATTACTGAGCGAGTCGAAAATTGTATCTGTGTCGTTGTATCAGAAGAAACGGGTTCTATTTCCTTAGCGGAACGAGGAAATCTTAATAGACCACTGACCATTAGGACGCTCAAAGAATCTTTAGAGGTTCGTTTATCGACCACTGTAGATCGGGAAGCTGTTGCTCCTAGTCTGTTAGGTTTGGGTCTTCAGATGAGTCGTAAGGCAATAGGGCTAGTTTCACGTGTACTAGGATTACCATCGACTGCTTCTCGAAATAAAAAATGACAGCACAACAAACTCAATTGCAAAATTTACCCTCTGATTTAAAACGAGAACTACTGCCAAAGCACGTTGCAGTGATTATGGATGGCAATGGGAGATGGGCTAAACGTCAAGGTCTACCCAGAATTATGGGACATAAGCGCGGAGTGGATGCTCTCAAGGATTTGCTGCGTTGTTGTCAAGATTGGGGCATTCAGGCACTCACAGCTTATGCTTTTTCTACTGAGAACTGGAAAAGACCCCAGGAAGAGGTAGATTTTTTGATGACTTTGTTCCAAAAAGTTTTACGCCAAGAACTCCGGGAAATGATCGAGGAGAATGTGCAAATCCAGTTTGTGGGCAATTTGGACGCTTTACCAGCATCGCTGCAAGCAGAAATCTCCCGCTCAATGCTAGAAACTCGCAATAATCGTGCCATTCGGTTTACGGTAGCTACTAATTATGGCGGACGACAGGAAATTTTACAAGCTTGCCGGGCGATCGCTCAAAAAGTTCAGCAAGGTATCATTCAACCTGATGAAATCGATGAACAGTTATTTGAGGGTCACTTATACACAGCCGGAATTACTGACCCCGATTTATTAATCCGTACCAGTGGCGAAATGCGGCTTTCCAACTTCCTGCTTTGGCAAATGGCTTATGGGGAAATTTACATCACTGATGCTCTGTGGCCAGATTTTGACCGAACTGAATTTCACCGCGCCTTGTGTGCCTACCAACAACGGGAGCGGAGATTTGGAAAAGTCTAGTACCGCACACCCCAAGGCGGAAGTCAAAAGTCAAAAGTCAAAAGTCAAAAATTTAATAATCACCATAATCTCAGTCAAGAATATGGTGATTTTCTTGCTATTTGACTGAGTTATCTGTAATATCTATGACTAAACCCAAAATACTATAACTTGATAGATTAACTGTAGATTTAAATTCGGGAGCATCAGGTCGATATGTGGCTGGATAATTGGCATCGATGGCAACGCAAGCCTGTAAAAAGCTTTATTTCATTGTTTTTGATAGTAGTTAGTTTAAGTGTAGCGATCGCGGCCTGCTCTCCTGGAAATAGTGGCAACGCTTCCGGAAGAAAAGAACTAACCCTAGTGAGCTACGCCGTCACCCGCGCCGCATATAGAAACATTATTCCCCTATTTGTCGAATACTGGCGGGAAAAAACCGGACAGACAGTTACCTTTGGTCAAAGCTACGGCGGCTCAGGCTCCCAAACCCGTGCAGTAATTAACGGTTTAGAAGCAGACATAGTAGCCCTAGCACTATCAGCAGACACCAAGCAAATCCAGGATGCGGGACTGATTAAACCAGGCTGGGAGAAAAAGACACCCAACGGCGACGGTATTGTTCATAGTTCTGTGGGAGTGATTGTTACCCGCGAAGGCAACCCCAAAAATATTCAAAACTGGGATGATTTAGCCCGTGATGATGTCAGGGTAATCACTGCCAACCCCAAAACCTCCGGTGGCGCGCGTTGGAACTACATGGCTTTGTGGGGGAACGTAACCAAAACAGGCGGCACTGAAGACAAAGCCAAAGATTTTGTCACTAAAGTCTACGCCAATGTGCCAGTTTTACCCAGAGATGCGCGTGAAGCCACGGATGCCTTTTTCGTCCAAAGACAGGGAGATGCACTGATTAACTATGAAAACGAAGTGATTTTAGCTAAACAGCAAGGACAAAATTTACCTTACGTAATTCCCGATATTAATATTTCTATTGATAGCCCCATTGCCGTAGTCGATAGTTATGTTGACCGACAAGGTAACCGCGAAGTAGCAGAAGCCTTTGTGCAGTTTCTATTTACCCCCGAAGCCCAAAGAGAATTCGCCAAAGTGGGATTCCGCCCTGTAATTCCCGAAGTAGCCGCAGAATTTGCTGATACTTATCCCAAAATCTCCACCCTGTTCACTATTGAAGACTTTGGTGGCTGGAATCAAGTCAGCCCCAAATTCTTTGCTGATGGCGCAATTTTTGACGACATCCAAGCCAATATAGCTCGACGCTAGGATTACAACAGTGCTGAGTGGGGAAAGTGCTGAGT
>PWQB01000596.1 GCA_003556955.1 Nostocaceae cyanobacterium CSSed10_463m | reverse complement strand
CTGTCCATCAGTAATCTCATTCCGCACAGCACGAAAATAGTCCAGTGATTTATCAAGTTCTGGAGCAGTTAAAGATTCTATTAATTCCCTAAAATTGGAACGCTCATACTTCATTGACTACTTACCTACCTCCCAATAATCCAATAATTTCGCCCATTATCTTGTTGTTTTCGCAACCCAAATCGTTGTTCAGGAGATGAATTATTTCTCAACAATTGATGCATATCTTGAAGCAAATCACGGGCATCTGCAAAATAACCATGACCTAGAAATGTTAAATCAATATTAGAAACTTCTACTGTATCTATGCCATCAACAACTGTAATCGGTGGAAAAAAACCAACACGGGGATGATCATGAATAATACCTGATGTTGCCAAAGCTTTATCTTTAGCAGAAATGTAAAGAGTCGTGCGTTCAGCTAGACTTTGATAAGCTTGGGCTAATTCTTCAAAGATATCCGGATCAACATCAGGAGCAGCACGAAAGATTTGTCCAAACGAGATTTTACTCTCCGCTTGAACTTGAGCCAAAATTCGCTGCATGGCTCTGAGTAACCCGCGATTTCCCATACTATGAGCAATAATATGGATTTTTTCTGCCCCACTCTTTTGGGCTAAGTTAAGTAAAAACTCGGCAATATATCTCTCACTGGCTTCAATCGTCGCTTCGTCTGCTGGATAGCTGGCTAATTTTCCTCTTGACGGCCAGCTATAGAATGCCATAATCCCTGGCACTTGCAAATCTACCCCTATCTGCGCTGCTCGTAAAGCTGCATCCTCAAAACTGACGTTAAAACCGTGAATGAAGACTAAAGCCGAACGCTCATCTGGCTGATTTGCTTGCAATGTCCTTTGAATTTCACTCCAAAAATTATTTTCCTGGAAGAATTTCAGACTCTCTTTTTTTAGTTTGAGACGATCATCTGTAAACGTTAACAACCTCTGCCATAAGGGAGAACCAGTAGAGCCGATTTTATGAGATTTTGGTACTGCTACTTTACAAGTGCCATAGTGAAGCTGGCGATCTCTTTCACCTGAAAATCCTTGAGATAAATCCTGTGGGTTATTGGGTTGGCGGTTAGTCCCAAACCAAAGAGGATATAGGGTAGCTTCAGTTTCCGTTGACTCTGAGGAAACAGTACGAGTCACTCTTGGTTTTACCCCCTCTCGCTGAAGGAGCGATGTATCACGAGTGATGAAATGTGGCACTGCACTATCTGGCAAATTCAATAATTTAATTTCATTACGACCAAGTTCAAAGGCACTGTAATATCCCCTACCAAATCCTAAACCTCGATAAAACCCTGCGGCAAATGTTACGGCAGAGCGATCGCCAATTTCTTTACTCATACCGACAACACAGCTAACTTTATCTGCTAGTGCATCGGCTTTCTCTAATGAAAAGCAGGCATTAAGTACCACACATTCTATCCGTCCCTGAAGCACAGCCAATAATTCTGCCAGTGCTTCTGGCGAAACTGACTGCGCTTGTCCTTGAGAGTTATTTAAAATAATTTCACCACTGGGACTACCGTGACCGCTAAAGTGGAGAATTAGCGGTTGATATTGCAGTAAATATTTAGACAGTTCTTCTACCTGAACGGCTATTTCGACTTTAACTATATAGTTTTTTCCCACTTCTCCTTCTTGCGATCGCAATCGAATTCGATTGGCTTCTTCCTCCAATTGCAGTCTGTCAGTACCGATGGGATTGGCGGCGAGAACTAGAATATCGCATTTTTTATCTTCTGGAACAATTTGGGCTAATTTAGGTTGTGAATTTTCAGAACTCTTTAACTCCGAAACGTATTTATTATAAGCGGTTAAATTACACTCTTTAATAGCTGCTAATAATTTATCAATTTCTTCTTGATGTTTTTCAAAATAGTCAAGAATTATTCTGTCTCTAAGATATTTTTGCTGTCCATCAGTAATCTCATTCCGCACAGCAGGAAAATCATCAAGTGATTCATCGAGTTCTTGAGTGGTTAAAGCTTTTATTAATTGCCTAAATTTGGGGCGGTCATACTTCATTGACTACTTACCAACTTTACTAGAAATATACAACACAGTATCCCTGACTGACTATAGCAGTTACAGTAGATTTACGATACTAGTTCTGCTTAAGCAAATATAAAAATTTTAACCAAATACTTGCTGTGTCGATTATTCAGAGTTGCTTTCAGCCTCCCCTGAGATAAACTCATAACAGCCCATGATCAAATTTTTATAACATAATGGAAGTTAAAGCAGCAGTTGCTTACGGCGCGGGTAAGCCGTTAACTATTGAAACCGTGGAATTATCCCCCCCACGAGCCAGGGAAGTTTTAATTGAGATTAAAGCCTCTGGAGTTTGCCATACCGATGCTTACACCCTCTCTGGTAATGACCCCGAAGGTTTATTTCCCGCCATTTTAGGACATGAAGGCGCAGGTGTAGTGGTAGAAGTGGGTGCTGGTGTCACCAGCCTCAAACCAGGAGATCATGTAATTCCTCTATATACTCCAGAATGCCGACAGTGTGAATATTGCCTGAGCATGAAAACTAATCTTTGTCAAGCAATTCGCGTCACCCAAGGACGTGGTGTCATGCCCGATGGGACGAGTCGCTTTAGTATTGGTGGAGAAATGCTACATCACTACATGGGGACATCAACCTTTGCTAATTACACAGTTTTACCAGAAATTGCCGTCGCCAAAATTCGCCCAGATGCCCCCTTTGATAAAGTTTGTTATATCGGCTGTGGTGTAACAACTGGTGT
>PWQB01000725.1 GCA_003556955.1 Nostocaceae cyanobacterium CSSed10_463m | reverse complement strand
TATCACAGATTCAAGCCGAACGTCAGCCAGAAATTATCCGCGCCCAGCAACTTCAGTTACAAGAAGCCGCACAAGGCGAATTACTGCGAAAAAATTCCTTAGTGCGATCGCTCTTGGTGCAATTTGCGCCTTTGTTACGTCCTATAATTAAACAATCTTGGTTAAGGCGACAACTTCAAATGCGCCGGGGTATCACACAAGTGAATCTAAAAGTATGAAAAACCTCTACAAATAGTACCAATCACAGCATCATCGTTATTAGTTTGACCAGGATTGGTTAACCAAAACGGTTTTCTGTTTAGGCATCAATTGTTTGCCAAATTTGGCGTAGAGAGCCGGAATAACCAATAAAGTCAAAGCTGTAGAAGTAAATAAACCGCCCAAAACTACAATTGCCAAGGGTTGCAGAATTTCATTTCCAGCCCCACTGGCGATCGCCAAAGGCAGCATCCCTAGTGCAGAAGTGAGTGCGGTCATCAGAATAGCATTAACTCGTTCTAGAGAACCGTTGATAATTACATCTTTGAGGGGCATTCCTTGAGCAAACTTATTGTTATAGTTGTCTACCAACAACAAGCCATTGCGAACAGCAACGCCAAATAGGGTAATGAATCCAATCAAAGAAGCAATCGACATCACACCGCCACTCAAAGCAATGGAAACAATGCCACCCACCAAAGCCAAAGGCAGATTGAGCATGATGGCGATTGTTGCGGGGAGCGATTTAACAGAGAAGAACATCAACACCGCAATGGCGATCACTGCCAAAATACTAAATACCAGCAGATTATTAGTAGCACGCTGTTCCGATTCAAACTGTCCACCGTACTGGATGAAGTAGCCATTGGGGAGTTTGATTTTCTGTTTAATTTGGGATTGAATATCGCCGACGACACTGCCCAAATCACGCTCGGCCACGTTTGCCGAAACAACAATCAGCCGTGACACATCTTCCCGATTTACAACATTCGCCCCCATACCGTACTCTACTTTGGTTACAGCACCCAATTGGATAGTTTGCCCAGTAGGGGTAATCAGAGGAATAGCGCGAATGGCATCTAAACTATTACGGGCTTTTTCCGTCAAGGAGATAGAAATATCAATTAGCTGCTGATTTTCTGCCACTTGGGACACTACACGACCATTTAAAGCAGTTTCCACCACGTTTGACAACTGCTCCATACTCAATCCATAGTTAGCAGCAGCAGCGCGATCATAATGAATTTGTACCTGACGAATGGGCAGTTGGGGTTCAAGCTGCAAGTCTACAACCCCAGGGATGGGCTGAATCACATCTCGTACTTGTTCGCCAATCTTTCGCAGTTCAATTAAATCCGGGCCAAAGATTTTCACAGCGATCGCACTTCTGACCCCAGATAACACTTCATCCATGCGGTGAGAAATAAATCCACCAATGTTAGATGCCACACCAGGCAGTTTATTGAACTCTTGCCGCAATTGTTTAATACTGGCTTCACGGTCTTGGAGGGCGCGATCGCTCAATTCTACATCCACATGAGCCATACTCACTCCCGCCCCATCTGCATCCCCGGTCGTGCGTCCCGCCCGTACCTGCACCCACTCATATAAAGGATTATCTTTAAGCGCACTAGACAGTGCTATCCCAGCCCGATTGGTCATATCGAGGGAAACACCCGGAAATAAAACCATTGAATTGACCAATGATTTCTCCTGAAATTCGGGCAGAAACACCCGTCCGAGGGAGGGAACGATCGCAAAAGCAGCAACCAAGGCTGCAAGTGCTACACCCAGAATAATTTGAGGCGATCGCAGCGACAGATTTAACAATGGACGATACAACCGTTCTGCCCCACGGGAAATAAATGTACCTGCTTGCGGTAGGGTTTGGTTTGCCAGCAGAATTGCACACAAGGCAGGTGAAAGGGTCATAGCCACTAAAGTAGACGCACAGATGGAAAGCAAATACGCCCAACCCATTGGGGCAAAAATGTTGCCCTCAACCCCTGTCAAACTAAAAATTGGTGCAAACACCACCACAATGATCACCGTGGAAAAAATTACGGCTAACCGCACCTGTACAGAGGTTTGATACACCACCTCGAAGGGATGCTTCGGGTTGCCCTGTGCCTGATTAGTTCGCAGTCCCCGATAGCAGTTCTCCATGTCCACGATTGAGTCATCCACAACTGAGCCAATGGCTACGACCAAACCGCCCAAGGTCATAGTGTTAATGCCCAAGCCAAAAGCTTTCATGAACATTAAGCCAATTAACAAAGACAGAGGAATTGCACTCAGAGTAATTACGGCGGTGCGCCAATTCATCAAAAATAACAGCATAATCACCGACACGATGATGATGCCTTGAATTAGGGAACTGCTGACATTGGCAATGGCAGTATCAATAAAGTTAGACTGCCGGAATGTCCGCGCCATCTGCACATCAGTGGGAAACGTGTCCTGCAACGATTGCAGCACCGCTTCTACTGCTTTTGTCACCGTGGGAGTATCAACATCAGGCTGTTTGTTAATCATCATCACCACAGCCGGTTGCCCATTAAAACTAGCATCTCCCCGCTTCAGTGCTGCACCCGTTTTGACTTCCGCTACATCTTGGAGCAAAATCGGTTTCCCATCTTGCACCTTGACCACAGATTGCTGCAAGTCTGCAATTGATGTTACCTGACCAATACCGCGTACCAACAGTTCTTGACCACCACCAATGAGAAATCCACCAGGAGCGTTAGAATTTGCGCCCTTGGCAGCATTGGTCACTTCGGTGAGGGAAACATTGAGCGATCGCATTTTTTCTGGATCAACTAGCACCTGTTCCTGTCGTTCATCCCCACCGTAAACAGTAACTTGGGTAACTCCCGGCACAGATAAAATTTGATTACGGAGGGTGCTATCAACAAGACGACGCAAATCCATCAGCGAGGTTTTTCCTTGTCCATTCACCGTAAAGGCATACTGTAAAATTGTGCCTAATGGCGATGCCAACGGTGAAATTTCCGGCGGATGCACCCCTTCAGGCAACTGATTTGTCACCTGTTGGAGTCGTTCTGTCACTGATTGCCGAGCTTTATAAATGTCGGCATCTTGGTCAAACACCACCTGCACCATCGATAGTCCGACTTTGGAGGAAGAACGCACCGTAGTCACCCCCGGTAAACCATTTACCGCCCTTTCAATCGGCACGGTAATTTGTGATTCCACTTCCTCTGGAGCGAGTCCAGTCGCTTCGGTGTGAATATCCACTTGGGGGGGCGCAAATTCGGGAAACACATCCAATGGCATCTGTGTGACAGTGAAGACTCCCCAAACCGTCACTAAAATCGCACAAATAACTATAAACCAACGCTGGGCAATGGAGTTTTTGAGAATCTGATTCAGAATAGAATTCAACATTTCAATTAAAAATCTTCCTTCTTATAGGACTTACGCAATAACTCTCCGAAACTCTTATTTCTCTGTGTCCTCTGCGCCTCTGCGGTTCGTTAGATAATTTATTTCTTGGAAGTCCCTTATTCCGACAAGTCGCTTTTCTTTTTACCCATACCTACGACAACAGCGATCGCTCCGCCCACAAGCACCACTCCACCACCGACTCCTGCTAACATACCCATTGGCAATCCACCTGATTGCTGAGTTGTTTCACCAGCCTGTGAGACGAGATTACCGCTAGCATCATGGCTATGAGGTATTCCTTGAGCATCTGCCTGAGCATGGGCTGCATCAGTTTTAGGAGTGGCGATCGCATCTGGACTGGGGGTTGCATCGGCGGTTTGAGTTTTACGCGATTCGGCATAGAGCGACAAACTACCTTGGGTAACAAGCTTTTCCCCAACTGACAATCCTTTGGTAATAGCGATTAATTCGCCTTTAGTCTCACCGGTGGTAACTTCCACTGGCTCATAAAAATTCTCATACTGCACAAAGACTAGCTGCTTGCCATCAGCATCAACCAATGCCGTCACCGGAATCATCACAGCAGATCCAGATTTGGCAGAAGAGGCGATCGGTGTCACCACAATACCTAATAATTGATCGGTTTGGGGATTGACTTTGACGCGATCAATGCCGCCCGTTGCTTGAAATTCATCACCATGCCCAACGTGAGCAAATACAACAGTGGGCGCACTGATAATTAAACTGGCTGCCAGAATGGAACTCACTAGCATAAAAGGTTTCATAATCACTCCTCACAATGGATATGGGTTAAACAAACGTTCTCCATAGTTTGCCAAAGGGCAGATGAAATCCAGGTGAAATGGCAGATGTTTTTGTAAGATCAGAGCTTTGTGGTTGATTTCCCTGGAGCAATGCGAATTTTACTGGTGGAAGATGAAGTAGAATACCCATCGGCAATCCACTTGCCTGCTGTGTGGTGTTATGGCTATAAGATAGAATGTTAAATTTGTATCTAAATAGGGATGTTATACGGAAGAATTCCATATAATCCTCGCGCACAGGGTAGTTATACGGAAAAATTTTGTGTACTATTAAAAATAAGTTGGTAAAGACAAATACTTGATCTGGAAATCGTCAACATTCTTGAAACCGGAGGACAATTGTGACACTTGAAGAACTTTGGCGAGAGAAAAGTGATCGAGAACTTGAAGTTGCGGCTGAAGAGATTGCTGAATACACAGAAGAAGCTGAACAAGTGATACGTGCTGAAATACGTAGGCGTGGTCTGCCTGAACCGCCAACATTTATCATAAACGCTCATGGGCTGCCAGTCGCAAATCAAGAAACCGAAGATTACATAAGAGAGCAAGTTAGGCTAATACATCAGGGAAGATGCCCTCGTTGTAGTGGGCATGGTCCGGTTGATGTGCATACGTCGCATTGGGTCTGGTCAGCAGGCTTATTTACACGTTGGGGGAGTAGTCCACACATATGCTGCCGTAAGTGTGGACGAACTGAGCAAATAAAAGCTGCTTTGTTTGCGTTTGTCTTAGGATGGTGGGGATTCCCTTGGGGATTTTTGATGACCCCGATTCAGATCATTCAAAATTTGGTAGGGTTATTCGGTGGACCTGACAATTCCAAACCTTCAAAAAATCTTTATCTCATAGTTTATAGACAATTGGTACAAGATTCAGCAACAAGTTAAAACAGGATGCGTACTTACGCCACATAGCAACCCTATTACACACCGATCATATAGAGTTTATTGGTTTAGTGCGATCGCCGATCTTGTAGCTTGGGTTAAGCACAGCGCAACCCAACACCCTCGGAGCCAAGATTAAATACGGTATGATAGACGTTAGATAGATTTTCTCTTATTGCCGTGAGCGAAACCGTCTATATTGAAACCAGTATCTTAGGCTATCTTACTGCTCGACCAAGCAGAGATATTATTGTGGCGGCTAATATTGAGATAACGAGGGAGTGGTGGAATACACGCCGCAGTCACTTTGAACTCTACGCGTCCCAAGCAGTCGTGAAAGAAACTGCTCAAGGAGATGCCAAAATCGCATCTCAACGACTAGAAATTATTGGTAATCTATCTTTACTCGACTTGAACCAAGCTGTGGTGGATTTAGCAGAGCAATTTTTGGAACGCAGTAATCTTCCAGCAAAAGCTGATGTTGATGCTGTTCATATCGCAGTTGCAACTGTTCATGGAATGGATTATCTGCTGACATGGAATTGCAAGCACATTGCCAATGCTCAAATTCAGGGAAAATTGGCAGAGATCAGCATTGATTTGGGATATGAGTTGCCGATTCTTTGTACACCCTATGAACTTCTAGGAGGTTGATTATGTTTCATGATGAGATTGTCGAAGAGATCCACAGAGTTCGTGAAGAGTACTCTCGGTCATTCAATCATGACTTGAAAGCCATCTTTGCCGATTTGCAAAAGCAGCAAGCGGAAAGCGGCAGAGAAGTTGTAACCTTGTCTCGAAAACACAGTCTAACAAAACGTTGGAGCGGACGGGTGAGAGATATTGGTAGTGATACATAAGACTTCAGACCGTTAAATTGGCAAAAGTTTTTGTAAGATCAGAGCTTCATGGTTGATTTACCTGAAGCAATGCGAATTTTATTGGTGGAAGATGAAGCAGATTTGGGACTGGCAATTAAGCAAGTTCTGATTAGCGAGAGATATGTTGTGGATTGGGTGACAGATGGCACTCAGGCATGGCTCTGTCTTGAAAACCAGTGGACAGACTACACAGTTGCTATTGTTGATTGGCTGCTGCCCGAAATGTCGGGATTGGAGTTATGTCAGAAGCTCAGACTACGCCAAAATCCCTTACCAGTGCTGATGCTCACAGCTTTGGGGCAGCCGGAAAATCGTGTAGCGGGGCTGGATGCGGGGGCTGATGATTATTTAGTCAAACCGTTTGTCATGGAAGAATTGCTGGCACGGTTGCGCGCCCTTCAGAGGCGATCGCCTCAACTACAACCATCCACCCTGACTGTTGCAGGTTTTACTCTGGATACAGCCAATAATGTCCTTCTAGTAAATTCCGATGGATCTACACCCTTAGTTATTCCCTTAACTACCAAAGAATTTCAGTTGCTCATGTATTTGATGCAGAACCCCAATCGCATCATTCCCGGTAGTAAATTGCGTCATCAACTTTGGGATATGGATGAAGAACCGATTAGTAATGTAGTTGCAGCGCAAATGCGCTTATTACGTCGCAAGTTAGCAAATCATAGTTGTCCCTGCCCTATTGAAACTGTTCCCGGTGCTGGCTATCGCTTTAATTCTCAAGTTGATTCTCGGACATGAATAGCTACTCACTGTTTCGGCGCAGTCGTCTACGGTTAGCCCTCTGGTATGCCGGGGTGATGGGTGTGATTTTGAGTGTTTCTGGTTTGGGGATGTATCGCGCAATGGTACAGACAAACTGGGCGGCAATGGAGCGCGAAATTGAATCAATTGCTGGAACTTTACACGATAGCGTTGAACCACTGTTACCGCCTTCTGAAGAACCGACTGCGGTGCTACAACAAATTTTTCCTGATCTTTGTGTAAGTGGACAACCTTGCCAGGCTACCCCAACGCTGATTCAAAGACACACTATCGGCATTAGCGATCGCACTACATACTATATTCGTCTGTTCAATCATCAAGGGCAACTTCTGGCTTTTTCACCCAATCAACCGCTATCTCTGCCGCCAACTCTCAACCGCAGTTCATGGCAAACCTTTCGTACGGCTAAGGGCATTCGCTATCGCCAATTCACCACAATTTTGCATAGTGCCAATAGCCATTCTTTAGCTAATGAAGCCAATGCTGATTCATCCTGGGGCTATTTGCAAATTGGCCGCACTTTAGAACATTTTGATGCAGAAATCAGGCGGATTCGATGGATTATGGCGATTGGGTTGCCTATTACCCTGAGCTTGGTTGCTACTTCTAGTTGGTGGCTTTCAGGATTAGCAATGCAGCCAATTTATCAGTCCTATCAGCAACAGCAACAGTTTACCGCTAATGCTGCCCACGAATTGCGATCGCCCCTGGCTAGTCTGTTGGCGACTGTGGAAGCTATCCTCCGTATACCCCAATCAAATCAACAAGATATGCAAATCATGCTTCATACTGTTGAGCGACAAGGACGAAGGTTGAGCCATTTAATCGCTGACTTACTCTTGTTAACCAGTCTGGAGCAAAATTCAGGTGCAAAACCTTTTCAGCCCTGTTGCTTAAATGATTTGGTGAGTGATTTGACCGAAGAATTTTTAGAACTGGCTACTGCTGCTGATATTAACTTAACCTGCCAAATTCCCCCTTGCGAGGTTTACACTCAGGGTCATGAATCGCAACTTTACCGTTTAGTGTCAAATTTGATTGCCAATGCTATCCAGCATACACCCAAAGGGGGATATGTAACTGTTAGCTTAGTCAAGGGTGATTATACTGCTATGATTGCGGTGAAAGATACAGGTATTGGGATTGGGCTTGCTGATCAGGAGCGAATTTTTGAGCGCTTTTACCGTGTTGATGGCGATCGCTCTCGTAAAACCGGAGGTACAGGGTTGGGGTTAGCTATAGCTGTGGCGATCGCCCAAAAACATCAAGCGCATCTGAAAGTTGAAAGTCAGGTGGGAAAAGGTAGTATTTTCACGCTAGAAGTAAAAGTAGTATCATCTAATACATAGCGAATTACTGCGAAAAAATTCCTGAGTGCGATTCCTACGGAGCGCTACGCGATCGCTTTTAGTGCAATTTGCGCCTTTGTTACGTCCTATAATTAAACAATCTTGGTTAAGGTGACAACTTCAAATGCGCCAGGGCATCACACAAGTAAATCTAAAAGTATGAAAAACCTCTACAAATAGTAACTATTTGTTGCAAATACCGCTATTTTGATGTCAGATTGCTCGACTTTATGCAAAATCAAAGTATGGGTCATGATCCATAATCCCTAATTGCAGTCAAAGAGGGGAAACAAAATGATTAACAAAGCATATCTGGTCACTTCTGCAACGGTTTTTGGTGTAGTTGCAATATTGCATTTTATGCGAATCGTGAATCATTGGTCAATTCAAATTGGTACGCTAACCTTTCCATTTTGGGGTTCATTGTTAGCCGTGATTATCGGTTCTGCCTTAAGTATATGGGCTATAAACATGGCATCCCATCAATGGAGACCGAGCCAACAGTAAATTAGTTTGAAAAAAATCAATTCTAGCGTTCATCCCCAGGTTAACCCCAATCTGGGGAACATTTTGATAAAAACAGGACTTATGCAACAATTGTCAAAAATATTGATTTATTGAACCGCCAAGCCGCCCGCGCGCAGCGATGCCCGCTAGGGCTGTAGAACGCCAAGAAAACGTAGAGCGTGCGTAAGTCCTAAAAAAAATTAGACAATAAACCGTGAATAATCAACAGCTAGAGATATTTTTTCAAATTCATCAAGGGTTACCCAGAGAAGCACCCGGCGATTTTGAATCTACCAGAAATGCTTTTTCAAAATTGCTAGATTTGCCCCCCAATCCTAAAATTCTGGATATCGGTTGTGGTTCTGGCTCACAAACTTTAGACTTAGCCAGCCTGACTAATGGCACAATTATTGCTATTGATAATCATGACTTGTATGTGAACGAACTAAAACAGCAAGTACTTCAGCAAGGATTATCAGAAAAAATCACTGTAGTCAATGCTGATATGTTTGCTCTTGATTTTCCTGATGCAAGTTTTGATGTGATTTGGGCAGAAGGTTCTATATATATTATTGGGTTTCAGCAGGGATTAGACCAATGGAAACCCTTGCTTAAGCCAAGAGGGTACTTAGCAGCTTCCGAACTTACATGGCTTAAACCTAATGCACCCAAGGAATTAAAAGAATTTTGGTATGAGGGTTATCCAGCCATGCAGGATATTGAAGGTAATTTAAAGATTATGCAAAATAGTCGATACAAAATCATTAACTATTTTGTACTCCCAGAATCAGCCTGGTGGAATCAATATTATCAACCCCTAGAAGAAAAACTACAGGGTTTAAGAAAACATTACCAAGATGATGCAGAAGCTCTGGAAGTGATTAATATGCAGCAATTTGAGATTGATCTTTATCGCAAATACTCTGAATATTATAGTTATGTATTTTACATTGGGCAAGCATTGTAAATCATCATTAAATATACCTGATAAATCATCACCCAAAACTGGATTTATACTTTTTGGCAGCAAATTAGTTGATATATTGAAAGATGATTTTCAATAAATCCCCTTGTATAAAAGGTTTGGCTAAAAAGCCTGAAGCTCTGACCAGCTTGGCTCTAGCTCTATCAAACAGCCCAGTTTTACCTGTCACCATAATCACAGGGGTATTTTTAAAGGACGAGTGCTTACGTAACAAAGAGCATAGTTCATACCCATCTAAATTAGGCATCTCAACGTCTAATAAAATTATGTCTGGCTTAATACGAACAATTTGCATTAAAGCGTTTAAAGAATCCGTAAGTGTAATTACAGTAAACATTTGCTCATCTAAGTAATTTCTAATAGTGGTTAATACTGTAGGACTATCATCAATACAAAGGATTGTGTAGAGCTTTTTGTCGGCGGGTGCTGTTGGACGCTGACCGCTATGATGGATGTTATGAAGATTGTTAGTAGATGTCCCGTTAGAGTAAGCCGTTTTATTACCTTCACTGACTCTAGGGGATTTTTGTGCAGGTGGTGTTTGAGGTGATGGCTGATGAGAGCGCATCACTGGGGAAGATTGTGTTTGATAAACGGGCGATGTCTCGCTGTAGTTTCCCCCACGACTACCCTTTTGATACTGTTCGACTAATAAACGAATATTTAGATGACAGTACTTTGGCATATCATCTAGAAAACTTTCCGGAACAAATTCATAACTTCCTTCTTCTAAGTTCAAGAAGGTCTCTAAGACTTCTAGTGCTAATTGCTCTATCAGCATTGCTGCTTGAGCAGTGGTAATATATTTTTGGCTAACTAGCCAGCAAATAGCTAGATAATCTGGGTTCGGTATTGCTTGATCTTCAATTCCATTTTCAAAAATCGCCTGTAACTGCTCATCGATTCCGCAAGGAAGAGTCGAGATTTGCTGACTCAAGCTTTTCAGGTTTCTGTAAAGCGGTTCAAACATTTTCTCGGAGTAGCAGGCATAAATCAGCTTACCCTCTTCTATATAGATTGACCAAGAGCCAGAGGTGCTAAATACTTGTAAACAGCCATTAACAGTCTTGCTAGTGATTTTTTTTAAAAGAGATATGGGTTGAAGTTTTTGGAAAAATCTATATCTACTAATGGGAAGTGTCTTCATCGGCACAGGTTTGAGATATAACTAACATCCAATGTCAAAGTTGGTGAATCACCGGTTCGGAATTCACAAGGAAATTTTTCAAAGTAGTATTCAGCTAAATATAGCTGTCACCTTTGAGTTAGTACAGATACTCTTCACCCCTGACTCCTAAATTGCCAATATCTGTTAAGGTATAGTTCATCGAATGTACATTCGGCGGACTCAACCCAATCAGATGATGGGAAAATAATCAAGTAATCGAACTGGTTGCTGGAAAAAAGGATTTCCAAAACCAATTGGATATT
>PWQB01000353.1 GCA_003556955.1 Nostocaceae cyanobacterium CSSed10_463m | reverse complement strand
GTTTTGCTCTTAAAAGGAGTTTTTTGCGGGCGAAGGTCTATATATTTCTCTATTCAACGTGGATATGATCGAATCATAAAAGGCACAATGTATAAAGCTACTTTCAAACCTGATGTTACAGGTGTTGCCTAAAATATTTACCATTATGCTGCCTCTGTCAAAATAAATATTTTTTGTCACAAAAAAAATCGTGATTATAGTGTAAATATTTAATTTTTTTTGGTCTTCCCCTTCATGTTGACCCAGTTAGCAGAGCTATTTCCAAGAGTTTTTGAGATTTTTGACGAGAAATTAGGAGGCTTTTAATAATGACATTTTATTTTACATAAATATACATAATGTTGCAAATTCACTAATGTGTCTCACAATATATTAATTTTTTTAACTAACAATTGCGTTTTATCTCCATGTATTATATAGATAATGCCAATTTTGCTCAGGCGAGGACGAAGAGTGACATCACCGCTAAAACTTGCACAAACCGTTGAAGAAACCCAGATTGCAGAGTTTTTCCAAGCATCTGTAGGTCAGTGGCGATCTGAAAGACGCTACTATACTTTGCCAGAGGGTGAAACCAAGGAAATGGAAAGTTTAATCAGCATCCGGTTTTTAGAATCAGGATGTGATCAATTGCAAAATCTAGGACAAATACACGATTTGCCAGATTCCGTGAGTTTAATTTGTGGTGCAGAAGTCACCTGGGAAAGTACAGATGTCCTAAAAGCCAGAAAGGAGTCTCAAGGTTCCACATTATTTGGAGTTTCGGGAAATATTTTATATCGCGATCGAGGTTTTGCCACATCCAAGCCAGTAACCGCCAAATATTATTTTCCCAACCCTCAAACATTATGTTTGCGAACCGAGTACAACTGTTCTGTATTTGAGGAGGAATTAAAACTGATTGGTAGCAAATACCGCACCAGACAGACAATTATCTCTCGTGCTGGTGAGCAGTTAATGATTGGTCAATATTTAGAAAAGAGAATGGAGTGTTGAGTGCTGAGTAGAAACTAAGTAGGGGCGGGTTTATAGATATGCTCAATTACTAATAATAATTGTAATAAACCCGCCCCTACATCCAGGCTTTAGTCCTCACAATCAGGGCTGAGAGCAATTACTACAAGCAAACAATTTTATTTTTTGTGACACTTGTGTAAGCCCTGTAAGCTCAAAAACTTGTCATCAGATGCCAACACCTTAGATTAGCTTTTAATTAGCTCGTAACTTCATTAAGCTGATTGAACCAAATGCCATCATGCCAAAAATCAATCCAGGGTGGCGGAATGATCGTCTTGTACCTCTAGAAAAGTTAACCGAGAATAGGGTTGTTGTACCACTAACTTCATTAGCTACAACCAACAATGGCTGACCATTGGGGCTATCTTTAGCTGGGATGAAGAGTAGACCTTCTGCACCTAAATCTCCTACTTCTGGGTTAGTTACACCATTGAAATCTGTAGCAACTGTGAAGTTACGGTTATTGAAGTAGTTGACAAAAACGGGCTTTTGTGGGTCAGAAATGTTATATACCATCACGCCGCCGATACGCTCCAGTCCGATAAAAGCGTAAACACGTCCATTAATCCGAGCAATTTTTACGTCTTCTGGCTCAGGGCCTTTGTTATCGCTGCGGGTGTCAAAGTTATTCTGGCGGTGGTTGGAGTTGAAGTACTCAGGAAATCTATGGGCAGTAATTTGTTCAAAATCTTCGCCACTATCGTAGACTTGCTGAAGATTGCTGTTAGCCTCATCCCACTCCCAAATGGAGAAAGAACGGGAACCCAAGGAGTATATTTTCTCAAAATTACCAGCACTATTCGCGCCCAGTGCCGTGGTAACTGTGAGACGACCTAAATTTGTGTTTTCTTTGAGAGTCGCCCCATTGGGAAATGCGGTAGGGTCGAGTGGATAGCGATTATTACCCAATCGCACCTCTTCACTAAAACCATCATAATCACGAGCATCACCTTCGTTAGCTGTGACAATGTAGGTTTTACCTCTAACTTTGTAGGATGCAAAACCATCTGGTTGGTACATCCCGAAAACAGGCCAGTTAGCAATGTTGATCACACCATCGCGATCGCTCGCATCAAATCCATTTCCTGGTAGGCTATGATCCTTAAAGCCTAAAGGTATAATGTCGGTAAACTCATTATTAATCAAATCCAAGACTGCGATCGCGTTGTTTTCTTGCAACACTACCCAGGCTGTTTGATTATCATCTGAAACAGTTATGTATTCTGGCTCTAAATCTTGTGCCACAGTTGCATTCGGCCCAAAAATTCGCACTCCAGCAGTACGTAGCTGCTCAATTTGATTATTAAACTTAGTAAAGCCCACATTAACCACACTGGGATTCAAACGTCTGGCTATGTTGGCATTGGGGTTAAAAAGTTGCGTCCGCACCGCAGCAGCAGGAATGCGACTATTGGAACCCAACAAATCAATAATACTAACTGAGCCTTCCGGGTCAACATCATAAGCATTATTCGGTTCACCTTCATTGGCTACTAATATACGAGTGCCATTCGGTGTAAAAGTGAGCATATCAGGCATAGCTCCCACAGTCACAGACTGTAGAAAATCACCATTAGCATTAAAAAATACTACTTTTCCTGGTTCTTGGGGGTTATTGGCATCAATTGCTGCTGCTAACAAGCCGTTTTTAAAGGCGACGCTATTCACAGCACTGCCAAAAACCGAAATATCGATCGCACTCACCAGAGTAGGATTAGTTGGCTGGTTAATACTGATGATATCAATGG
>PWQB01000586.1 GCA_003556955.1 Nostocaceae cyanobacterium CSSed10_463m | reverse complement strand
CCTTTACCATCTGGTCCCTTTGTCGCCTTGTAATAACCTACCTGGGCGATGACAGAAAGGGTTTCTACAAAGAATATCCCACTGAGAATAAACAGGGCTACCAAACTGTTAGTTAATAATGCTACAGCCGCTAAAGCCCCACCTAGTGCTAAGGAACCAGTATCACCCATGAATACACGGGCTGGGTTGCGGTTATGGGCTAAGAAACCTAAGCAACCGCCACTTAATGCCGCACAAAATACCATTAATCCAGGGTAAGCTGGAGCAATTACAGCACCTAATGCGAGTAAAGCGATCGCTACGGTTCCGGCTGCTAAACCATCAATACCGTCTGTTAAATTAGTGGCGTTACTCTCTGCAACTAGCACAAAGCCAGCCACAGGCCAAAATAGAAATCCTAAAGGCAATGCAAAGCTCACCCAAGGTAAAGCTATATTTGTAATTTGAGAATTTTCTGTAGACATTAGCCACAGACAAAAAATGACTGCAAATCCAATTTGCAAAGCCAGTTTCATTTTTGGGGATATGCCTTTATTTGATTTACGGCGTAAAATTTGCCAATCATCCAGCCAGCCGATAAATCCATAGCTGAGAGTTAAAGCGGATACGGCTAGCACTTCTGGCGCAAAATTAGCAAATATACAGGCGATCGCCACAGCTACGGGGACAAAGAATATACCCCCCATAGTTGGTGTACCAGCTTTTTTTAAATGAGCTTGAGGTCCATCTTCACGGATAATTTGCCCGGTTTTCAGTGCTTGCAATAGTGGTATAACTACAAACCCGATAGCGGCAGAAGTCAGGGCGCATACCAACAATGGTAAAGTCATTGACATACCTTGCCAGGGCGTTCTGTTGCCTAGCCAATCAAATATCAATGCAGCTACACTTAGTACTACAACTAAACCTGAAGCTAATCCAATACCCGAAAAGGTTGATCCTTGATTAGGAGATAATTTAGCGTCCACAAAAATTTCCTTCACTCCACACTTTTAAAATTCAACAATGGGGACAATACATATAAACTAGTTGAGAAACACACAAATCAGCCTTTTGACTTTTGACGAACGCCTAGCGGTATAGTCCCCAACCTGAATAGGCTAATCGTCATCTAAACTCACATCACTATCATCGTCCATATCGAAATCGTCTATCCCGTCTTCTGTACTCAACAAATCTGATATTTCTACTTCTTGCTGTGAAAAATCGCTTTCTTGGACATTACGCGCCACTAGACGGCCTTGAAGTTGCAACCAGTCCAACATAGAAGACTCTTGTTTGAGTGGAATTACTGTTGCGCGTTGGTTACGGGGTGCTTCACTTAACGGAGAATTCAACATATCTACGAAAACACAAAAAGGTTTATGTAACTAGACATTAAGAAGTCTATCACTGTCAAGGGATAATTTAATTATTCATTCGAGTCTGAATTTTATAAATCCGTACGCTGACAGAAATATTTTATTGAATAGTGGTATAGCAAACAGGAATATATTTTTAGTGTTTTGTAAGGCTCTATACATACGAGATTAATATCGATTTAAGGTGAATGAATCCTGATAATTTTTGAGGTCAGAGACGATGATTGGCAAAGCAAATCTGATTGATGCGATCGCTGGGACAAATCGTGGTTTACTAGCCACTCCAGCACAGCAACAGGCTATCTTAGCGGCGATCGCTAACTTGGAAGACTTTAATCCTACGCCTCGCCCTCTAGAAGCGAGTAATTTGCTCAATGGGGATTGGCGCTTAATTTATACAACCAGCAAAGCTCTTTTAAACCTGGATCGCATTCCTTTATGTAAACTGGGTCAGATTTATCAGTGTATCCGGGTCAACACTACCAGCGTTTATAACATAGCCGAGATTTATGGCTTACCTTATGCGGAAGGATTAGTTAGTGTAGCTGCTAAATTTGAACCTGTTTCCCAAAGACGTGTCCAAGTAAAATTTCAGCGCTCAATTGTGGGTTTAAAACGTTTAATAGATTACAATTCTCCCGCCAGCTTTATCCAGCAAATTGAATCTGGTAAAAAATTTACGGCTCTTGATACTTCCTTAAACAGTGATAAACAGCAAGGCTGGCTGGACATTACATATATAGATAGTGATTTGCGAATAGGCAGGGGTAACGAGGGTAGTGTGTTCGTTTTAAGTAAAACATAAATTTTTGCTAATTTGTGTGTTTCCGAATGAAATTAAGCGATCATTGGGTTTTTGTCAAGGAGGGTGTTACCCCTATGTTAAATGTAGGGTTTGAGATCGGTAAGTACTTTAAGGAAGAGATCACACTCACGGGAGAGTATATCTGTTAGCTGATAAATAACTTAACAAAGCCGCTAGGCGATGCCTTCAAGATGTACAGTGAAATCAAATAGCCCTACATATTTGGCAATTGATAATTACAAGGGAAGATAATCATGGTTCAACGTGGTTCTAAAGTACGTATTCTCCGCCCAGAATCCTATTGGTTTCAGGATGTAGGTACTGTGGCTTCTATCGACCAAAGCGGCATTAAATACGCAGCAATTGTCCGGTTCGATAAAGTCAACTACTCTGGTATCAACACCAATAACTTTGCCATAGACGAATTAGTTGAGGTAGAACCACCAAAAGCTAAAGCGAAAAAATAAGCGGCAAATTCCCAAGGGGATGATTTGGTGAGATGATGGAGAGAAGCTTAAAGTCAGATGTGCAAAATTTTCAATTCTGCCATCCTTGAGCTTAAAATACTCTACTTGATGGAAAACCGACCTGCGGGTATT
>PWQB01000104.1 GCA_003556955.1 Nostocaceae cyanobacterium CSSed10_463m | reverse complement strand
TTCCGTGAGAGTTAAACCGAGGGTAGCTCTGGCTGCATCGGCTGCTTGTAAGTGTCTCAGCCTTAGTTCTGGTTCAATGCCTTGGTCTAAAAGTAACCCGATTTTATTATTTATCACTGGGCGCAGACCCCAGCATCCAGAGGCAAATTTGTCAAGCCCGTAACCTTCCACATACAGCGTGTTGGGAAGATTCCAATACAAACTAGCACCATTGAGGACATTGGGGTGAGTTATCAAGCGATCGCACACCTGTGATATAACTCTAGCTACAGGCAAAGCATCACCGGCATAACCGCCAATAGCAGCCCCCACCCCAGTTGGTATAATTAAAATCGCTGTATAAGGACGTTGATTCACTCGACTAATGCAGAATCCACTGTCACCACAGCTTCCACAGCAGCTGTTTGCTGTTCTTCATCCACAGAAGTAATCGCCCAGCGTAGGGGTTCACCTTGTTTTTGCAACTCATCTGTAATAGCTTGTTCCAACTCAGTGGGAGTAGCTTGTAAATCAACTTCTGCGGTAATAAAATGAGTAGTCATGGTTGTAATTCCTTGATATTGGCAATTTCTAGAATAACGGATATTAGTTACCAGTCATCAAATAAGTAATGATAACTGATAACTGATAACTGTTCACTGAAGACTAATCTTTACCAAATTGCAACTTATAAACAACTTCTTCCTTATCAGTTTCAATTTTCAAATCAGAACGGGGATAAGCGACACACAGCAAAGCATAACCTTGTTGTTGTAATTCTGGACTTACGCCCATACCATCAGTTTGATCCACAGTTCCCTGAGTAATTAAAGCCGCACAAGTAGTACAAACACCAGCATGACAAGAACTAGGTAAATCTAAACCAGCAGCATCAGCCACGGATAAGACTGTTTCATTTTCTGGTACTTGTAAAGTATGAATTTTACCTTGGTGGTTAATTTCAACAGTGTAAGTGTTAGACATAATATAAAAGCAAGGGAGGCAACTGACAAATATATTATTATATCTGAATTACTTAAAAATATTGTTTGACTCCACCCTCACCCTCTGACCTCTCCCTAACCCTCTCCTTTTAGGAGAGGGAACCGGATTTTCTTGTTTCCCCCCTTGCTAAGGGGGGATTAAGGGGGGTGAAAATTTCGATACTGTTTGACCCCACCCTCACCCTCCCATATCAAAGGTTTATCCTTTTCTTCCCCCCGTTGCGGGGGGATGGAGGGGGGTGGAAGGAGAGGGAATTGGATTTTCTTGTTTCCCCCCTTGCTAAGGGGGGATTAAGGGGGGTGAATAACTTACAGCCAAAAATTCCAAAAAACTTGTAAAATAGTTCACAAACACACACAAATTACTTATATTTGCGGGATATTATGCGCGATCGCGTTTCCTCAAAGAATGTATCTGTCAGTCTGTCCTTGGACATTGGTATATAATGAAACCTTGAATTATCCCAGAATTTACCCAATATCAAAATTGAATGACTAGGTTTATACATGATAAATTCGCCAAAGACTATCTTGAAGAAATATTAAAAGATTACGGAGAAGTCAAAGCATCAGAAAAAGTCTCAGGAGAGATTAAAGAAATAGATGTTTTATTCACACCTGCGCCACAAAAAAGAGCTAATTTAGAAATACTGGGATTACTAGGAAGACTTGCCGAAAATCCTGCCATAATAGAACCATACCGCAATCCAGCATCTAGCGATGAAATCTGCGACTGTATTCTCAAATTATTAGAAATCAAAGCTTTATTGCGACGAGAAGCCAAAACCAATAAAATCAAACTTCAGGAATCAGAAATTCCCAAATTGTGGATTTTAACCCCCACCATATCTGAAACTAGGTTATCTAGCTTTGGAACAGTTCAAAAACCAGATTGGTTATCAGGAGTACATTTTCTAGCAGATGCTTTGCGGACAGCAATTGTGGCGATACACCAACTACCGCAAACACCAGAAACATTATGGTTAAGGCTTTTGGGTAGGGGAAGCGTACAATCACAAGCAATTACAGAATTGCAAGCGTTACCATTAGATCACCCATACCAAAAAGCCACCCTGGAATTAGTTTACAACTTGCGCGAAAACTTGAGAATAAATCAAGAACTAGAAGCAGATGATAGGGAGTTAATTATGCGATTAGAACCACTTTATCAAAGAAATAGAGAACAAGCCAAAGAAGAGGGAAGACAAGAAGGAGAAAAAAAATTAATAATCCGGTTACTAAATCGCCGTCTTGGTGAAATTGATGGGTTATTAATCGAGCGAATTGCCGGATTATCAATTGAACAATTAGAGAACTTAGGAGAAGCCTTACTAGACTTTTCTACAGTTGCTGATTTAGAAGCTTGGTTAACACAACACTCAATCTAATTCATTTTGATTATTCCGGATTTAAGTATTGTAGTAGACTGGCACGACTAAAATAGTGCATAAGCATAAATATTGTGGGGTGGGTATCCTACCCGCCCATAACAGGCATCTTGCCTGTTACACAAGAGAAACATAATGCATCATTTGCTACTCTAATAAACTACAAAAATATCTGCGTTTATCTGCGTTCATCTGCGTTCAATTATTACTGCTTCTACTGCACTGGAATAGAAATTGCTATAACGCCAGTCTGATTCTAAAACAACACAAAACAGGTTTGCTGATTGTATATCAAACGTAGAAAAGATTCAATTAAACAAAACTCTAATATCAGTATAAAACCCAATTGCTAATAATCAATTACCAGTAAAGCTTTCAGCTATAAAAATCAGGTAA
>PWQB01000779.1 GCA_003556955.1 Nostocaceae cyanobacterium CSSed10_463m | reverse complement strand
GTGGCAGAACAAAAGTAGGAAAGAATATTTTTTAACGAACCGCAAAGTACGCTAAGAACTCAAAGTAAAGAAAGAAAAGGAAGAAAAGAAGAAGTTTTTATTCCCTATCTTCTAATTACGAATTACGAATTACGAACTACGAATTAAAATATGTCTCGATCTAAAGCCCTTCAATATTACATTGCTTCTCGGTTAGTTCTAGCTCCACTGCAATTATTGACTATTATTACTATTGTATTTTTATTACTTCGAGCCACGCCAGGAGATCCCGCCGATGCGATTCTGGGGGGACGTGCGCCAGAAGCAGCTAAAGAGGAGTTACGTCAACAATTAGGTTTAAATCTTCCTCTGTGGTTACAGTATTTGAATTATCTGGGAAACTTACTACGCCTTGATTTGGGAACTTCTTTAACCAGTCGAGGACAGTCTGTTTGGGACATCATCGGCCAGTATTTCCCTGCCACGGTAGAGTTAGCTGTATCAAGTATGGCAGTAGCTCTGATTGTTGGTATTTTGGCGGGTACTCTTTCGGCTTCTCGTCCTGGTACTTATTTTGATATTGGAGGGCGATTATTTGGTATTATTACTTACGCACTGCCGATGTTTTGGGCAGGAATGCTTTTACAGTTGATTTTCTCAGTCCAACTGGGTTGGTTTCCCACTTCTAACCGTTTTCCGCCTAATCTTCCGGCTCCTGTGCCGATTACTGGACTTTATACCATTGATAGCTTGCTGACGGGCAATTTCAGTCAGTTTTTTATATCTTTACACCATTTAGCCTTGCCTAGTATGACTCTAGGAATTTTACTCAGTGGGATTTTTGAGCGCATTGTGCGGGTAAATTTAAAACAAACTCTCAAAGCTGATTATGTAGAAGCCGCTAGAGCCAGAGGAATCGCTGAAAATAAAATTTTAGTCTCCCATGCTTTAAAAAATGCCCTAATTCCAGTAATTACAGTCTTAGGTTTAACTTTTGCCTCTCTGCTGGGTGGAGCAATTTTAACTGAAGTCACATTTTCTTGGCCTGGTTTAGCAAATCGCCTCTATCAAGCTATTTCTGATCGTGATTATCCCACTGTACAAGGAGTATTAGTATTTTTTGGGGCGATTGTTGTAGCCGCCAGCATTTTGATTGATATTCTCAATGCCTATGTCGATCCCAGAATAAGGTATTAATTTTGGCAACGTATATGAGGTATCTGTGGTTTTTTCTTAAAAATTATTGTCGCCTTTAGGGCGTGTTTTCAAAGTCTAGAAGTAGGTTGGGTTAAGCGCAGCGCAACCCAACGCAGCAAACAAAATATGGGGTCAAGTTGGGTTTCCCAAAACCTCAACCCAACCTACATTTATGTCTAATTTTGGTTTTGAAAACAGTCCCTAGCCCAGTTTAAATTACTAAAGTAACTTTTTCTGTATGTGCCGTTTACTTGCCTATCTGGGTTCGCCTGTGAGTTTAGAGGATATTCTGTATAAACCTGAGCATTCTTTGATAGTTCAGAGTTACCAACCTCGTGAAATGACTTCTGGAGTTGTGAATGCAGATGGCTTTGGTGTGGGTTGGTATCATAGTCAAAAAAATACAGAACCTTTCACTTATAGAAATACACTCCCGATTTGGAATGATTTAAATTTGCCTCATCTTAGCCGTTATGTAGAATCTAAATGTGTACTTGCTTATGTTCGCAGCGCTACACCTGGACAGGCGTTAGATTTTGCTAATTGTCAGCCGTTTAATTATCAACGAAAATTATTTATTCACAATGGATACATTGATAATTTCCGCAAGACACTACACAGAAAAATCCGCAGTATATTAAGTCCTGATTTTTATGAACAAATTAATGGTAGTACAGATTCAGAACATATTTTTGCGCTGTTACTTTCCCAAAGTCAAATCAATCAACATCGACCTCCAGATGCTGCTTTACGCAATACCTTAGTAACTTTATTAGAAATGGCAAAACGCCATCAAGTCACAGCTTCAGCCAATATCGTCTTCAGTGATGGAAATGCTTTAATTGCTTCGCGCTTTTCTACTAATGCACCGGCTCCATCGCTATATTATTTAAAAGATCATCAAAATTTTCCTAAATCTGTATTCATTGCTTCCGAACCGTTATTTACTGGTAATTGGACTGCTTGTCCAGAAAATAGCATTATCAGTGTGGGAGAAGACCGTGATATCCAGATTAAACCAATCTAGCGTGAAAGAGGCTCTGTTTTGCGACTTTGCTGAATGTCGTCTGAACACTTTGAAGCTGTTTGAGGGTATGGATGAAGCTACATTTTGTGGTCAGGCTCATCCTGAGTTTAGTCCCGTAGGTTGGCATTTAGGTCATATTGGTTTTACTGAGTCTTTATGGTTACTAGAACACAGTGGGGGTTTAGCTTCTTCGTTTCCCCAATACCGGAAACTATTTGCAGCTGATGGTTTACCTAAATCCAAACGTGTCCAGTTACCTCATATAGCAGAAACTCTGGATTATCTGGACAATGTGAGAAAACAGGTTTTAAACCGCCTAGAAGTAGTCGATATTCACAAGGAAGAACGACTGTGGCGTTTTTTGATTCAGCACGAAAGCCAACACTGTGAAATTATTAGCTTTGTGCTGGAATTAATGAAGTGGAAAAAGGGGAAGAGAGAAGAGATAGGAGCAAATATTACTTCTACCTCTCCTATCGAGAATATTACGGAGATGATTCTCATCCCGGCTGGTGAATTTGAACAGGGAAGTAATGATATATATGCTCTGGATAATGAGCGCCCTG
>PWQB01000559.1 GCA_003556955.1 Nostocaceae cyanobacterium CSSed10_463m | reverse complement strand
GGTTGAGTAATTAAACCAGGAGTCGCTGCTAAATATTTTTTTCCTTCTTCTGCATTTTTTGAAGCGGCAACAAAATCACCAAATAAATATTCGAGAATGAGTTTATATAAATAATAATAGTGCAGTCCAGTGATATCATTCGCCTCAGTGAACCGCACTAATACTTTATCCTGATTATCTGCATTTCCTGAATTACCTAGCAAATAGTTAACTGTTTGTAAATATAATTGGCAAGACTCTAACATACTTGCTTGTTTCAGAGTAGTGATTACATGAATGTAATCTGTGATTTTTGTTTGGAGACTGGTTAAATCTTCCCCCAGAAAAAATGAATCTTGACAAATATTGGTGATACAATAGGCAGCATATTCAAAGTTTCCGGTTTCTAATGCTGTTTGATATCCTGATAATAAAATTGGTAAACATTCTCGCAGGTGGTACTTACCATGCCAAATGAATGAGCCTAATGGATATAACACCCTAGCTGTGATATCTGGAGAATTAAATTTTTCAGCTAACTTGAGAGCTAAATCACCAAACTCAACTGCTGCTGTGACATCTTGCTTAATTCCATTTAAAATAATACCATAACCAGCATAAAAAGCAGCAGATAAAGGAGCATTACCATATTCAATTGATAACTTCACCTGTGATAAAACAATCAAGGGAAATAGTAAAGGATTGGCGATATAACTGGCAGCACCTATACTACAGACAATGCGGATAATTGCCAATTCATTGGCAGAAGTCATCAAGGGTAAGTTAATTAAATCTGCCACTTTTTTATCTGCTAGTAAGACGGTGATTTCCTCAAACCCTTTTTGGATATCACTGACACTGGGTGTATCGGGAAAAGTCAGACCCAGATATGCTAATACTTCCCGCCCTATGGCGATGGCTGATAACAATTTATTCTGGGATGTATAAGCTTGAATTTTAATGTCATAAACTTTGATTTTCTCTAGCAGAGTTTTGGCTTTTTCGATGACAATATCTGCTAATTCTGCCATTTCTGCAAAATTGCGGTCTAGATATGCTACCTCTGCGGCTGTTTCATACAAAGCCAAGGTTAGCTGATATTGTGTTTCCCAACTATCATCTGCAAGTAGTGTAATTCCTGTCTTTAAATACTTGAGTGCTTGGGGATAAGCCATTGATTTCCTTGCTTTCCTTCCCGCTATGAGATTCATTTCTGCTAATTGCTGGCGTTCTGCATGACAATTAATTAAAGGTATGGCAATATTAAATTGATTTACTAGCTCAAAAATCTTCTCTTCCCTGTCATAAATTGGGGTATTTGTTAATAACAATTTCCCAATTCTCAGGTGGATTGACTGTTTTTGTGATGCGGGAATTAAGGCATAAGCAGCTTGTTGCACCCGGTCATGAATAAATTTATATTTAGGTAAAGGGTGATAATCTTTGACAAATGAATGAGTGATATCAGCTTGCAGTAAAATTAGTCCTTGGGTTAAGGCTGTCCATAAATTTGCCGCCACATCTACCGTTAATTCTTCCTGAACCACCGCTAAAGTATTTAAATCAAATTGGTTACCAATACAAGCGGCTAACTTAACTACATCCTGAGTTGCTACTGGCAATTTCATCAATTGAATTGTCATTAATTCCAGCACATCATCTGTGAGGGCTAAAGATTCAATGCTGGATATGTCATATTGCCAATTTCCTGAATCAAAATTAAATTTAAATAACCCTTCTTGATGTAAAAATTTGATAAATTCATGTACAAAGAAAGGATTGCCTTTGGTTTTAGCAAATACCATTTGTGTCAGGGGGATGGCTTGATTTTTCTCGCAGCATAAACAATCAGCAATGAATTGATTTAAATCTGCTTGATTTAAGGATTTTAATCTGATATTATTAATTATAATACCATCTTTTTTAAGCTCATTAATTGCTAAATCAAGAGGATGAGCATGAGTAACTTCATTATCTCGATAAGCGCCAATAATTAACAAACTTGCGTCATGGCTTTTCGTATTGCTGGCATTGAGTAATAATTTAATAAATTTCCATGATGTCACACTAGCCCATTGCAAATCATCGAGAAAGATAACTAAGGGATGTTCCTTTGTCATGAAGACTTGGATAAATCTTTGTAATAATAAATAAAATCTATTTTCCGCCGCCGATGCAGGTACTTCTGCTACCTGTGGTTGCGGACCGATAATCAGTTCTAATTCGGGAATTAAGTTAATAATTACTTGAGCTTGTGTCCCCAAAACGGCTAATATTTTTTCTTTCCATTGGGCGATTTCGGCATCGGTTTCTAACAAAATTTGTGCAATTAAGTCTTGCAAGGCTTCGATCAATCCTGATAAGGGAATTTCCCGTTTTAATTGGTCATATTTGCCTTTAATAAAGTAACTGCGTTGTCGTGTAATCGGCTTGTAAATCTCGTTAACTACTGATGTTTTACCAATTCCAGATAATCCTGTCACCAGGATTATTTCTGTTTTACCACGATTAACACGTTCAAAGGCTGCAAGTAGTTTTTTAACTTCTGCTTCTCGACCATAGAGTTTTTCGGGAATCAGGAAACGCTCGGTTATATCTTTTTGTCCTAACTCAAAGATGGGGATATTTCCTGTTGCTTCCCATTGCTGACGACATATTTCTAAATCATATCTGAGACCGTAGGCGCTTTGATAACGGTCTTCGGCATTTTTTGCCATCAGTTTACTGATAATTAAAGACAATATGGGGGGAATATTGCTGTTAATTTCATTAGTTGTGGGTGGTTGTTTAGCAATGT